>JAGLDI010000182.1 GCA_023145655.1 Desulfuromusa sp.
CCAAAGATGCCTTTGTATTGCTCACCTTTGGTCGATTGAGAGAATATAAAGGGATTGAGAGTCTAATCGATCAATTAATTTTACTTGAGCACAATGTCACACTAGTCGTGGCAGGAAAAGGTTCCGTTAGCCAGACTATTCAAAAACAGGCACGGGGAACGAATGTTACCCTGAAATTATACGGTGATTTTATCCCTGATGATGACGTCCCCACTTTTTTTGCCGTGGCTGATGTTATGGTTGCACCTTATGTGCAGATTTTAACTTCAGGTGCTATTATCCTTGGACTTTCAATGGGTGTGCCCATTATTGCACCAGCTATTGGGTGTCTACCTGAATTGGTGGATGACAACGTTGGAATTCTTTATGATCCAACTGATCCTCTTGGTTTGTTATTGGCTTTGAGAGAATCATTAAATTTGGATTTATCACTTATGTCAAGATCTGCAGAAAAAAAAGCTGCTGAATTAGAATGGACGGAAATAGGGAAAGAAACTGCTATATTTTACCGAAAAATAGTAAATCATGAATAATTATATAGGTTGTTTTTACTCCGTATTTTTACAAGAATTCCTACCAAGAAATTCTTGTAAACTCCTTGATTACCGTTACTCATGCTATTCATAACAATTCCGCTGCTGCATACCGACTAGTTCTGATAATATGGTTGTCATTGCCAATTGATGAGGAGATTATTCAATGATAAACGGACCCCCTCAGGAAGAGCCGTTGATCCCCCGCTTACTTGCAACCAATGCCCTGCGTGCCAATCTGAGCAAGCACATGGATCTGAACAAAATGGCAGATTCCAAGGCTTCGATGATTATGACTGCTGCTTCGTTGATCATAACCATTACTTTGACTCAGCATGACAAACTTGATCTGATAACGCTACTGCTGCTTTCCGGTTCTGGAATCCTGGCAGTTTTATTCTCAATTCTTGCCATTATTCCCCCTTTGCATGCTAGTGATCAGACTAATCTGTTTTATTTTCGCTCTTTTGTTGAGCTTTCGGAAGATGAGTTCAAACGTCAGTTTCAGGAAACCATTACCGACCGGGAAAAACTCTATGATGCTTATCTGCACGAAATTTACTATCTGGGTAAACATCGCTTGACGCGGAAATATTGGTTGATCCGCAATGGTCTATGGAGCCTTTTATTTGGTCTGCTAGGTGGGACGGTAGCCGCCATTACTAACTATTTACCGCTGTGAACCTGATTCTCCTCCACGCCGACGATTTTCTTAATCCTACCCAGGTGCGCCTCTATGGACGCCGCCGAGAGCATGTCCTTAACATCCATCGGGCCGCTGTAGGAGATGATTTACGGGTTGGATTAATCGATGGTCTGCTGGGACACGGTCGGATCTTCTGCTTGACGGATCAAATTTTGGAGATGGAGGTTTTACTGGATCAACAGCCACCAAAACCACTCCCGGTGACATTACTCCTGGCTCTCCCCCGGCCAAAAATGTTGCGGCGGATCATCCAGAGTGTCAGTTCGCTGGGGGTAAAAAAGATCCATCTGATCAATAGTTATCGAGTTGACAAAAGTTTCTGGAGCAGTTCGCTGCTGCGACCGGAAAAGCTTCAAGAACAACTATTGTTAGGTTTAGAGCAGAGCTGTGATACGATTCTCCCTGAAATTCATTTACAGCCACGTTTTAAACCGTTTGTCGAAGATGATTTACCGGGAATCTCTGCTGCAACAACGGCCTATGTCGCCCATCCGGGAACCGGGGTCGATTTCCCCAGCCGCCTCAAGCGACCAACAACCCTGGCGATTGGTCCCGAAGGGGGATTTATCCCCTACGAAGTAGAAAAATTACAAAACTGCGGTTTCATCCCGATCAGTCTGGGAGAACGAATTTTGCGCGTTGAAACAGCAGTTCCTGTGTTACTCTCTCGGCTTATTTAAACTTGCTTAAATGAACCGGTTGGCCAGAAAACTTTTAAAACGGTGAGATAGCCACCAAGACGCCAAGCTCTCCAAGAAGGTCAAAAGCAAAAAGCCGGTTTTTGTTTTCAAACCAAACAGGACACTAGATATTGAAAATAGTTGTAAGCTGTTGCTAATCCCTGAAGAAATATGATGAAACAATATGAGAAATAACCGCCTTGGAATTTATCTGTTACTGGTGTTACCGCCACTATTCTGGGCGGGGAATACGGTTCTGGCCCGGGGGGTAGCAGATCTTATCCCCCCGGTTGCCATGTCATTCTGGCGCTGGACAATTGCGTTATTTGTCCTGCTCCCTTTTACCTGGAAACAAACCCTGAATGATTGGCCGGAAATTAAAAAGCATTGGAAAATTATTTTTTTACTTGGTCTATTTGGCATCGCTTCATTTAATACCCTCCTCTATACCGCAGCACACAGTACCACTGCACTCAATATTGCTCTGACTCAGTCGGTTATGCCGGTCATTATTGTATTGATCAGTTTTATTTTATTTCGTGATCGAATTTCTCCGGTACAAATATTTGCAATTGCCCTTTGTACTCTGGGGGCCGGTTATATTGTTATTCATGGTGATTGGCAAAGGTTACAGCAGCTTGAATTTGTTATTGGCGATCTGATCATGCTGTTGGCGGTCGCCCTCTATGGTCTCTATTCAGTGTTGTTGCGTAACCGGCCCAATATCAAGCCAATGAGTTTTTTAACCACTACCTTTGCCGTTGGAGTGGTTCTGTTGTTGCCGCTCTATCTCTGGGAATATCAAACTGCGGCGCCATTAGAATTGACGCAGCCGGTCATTATCAGCCTTCTCTATGTTGCTTTTTGCCCCTCAATTCTGGCCTATCTTTTCTGGAACCAGGGGATTCATGAAATTGGTGCTAATCAAGCCGGTCTGTATATTAATCTGATCCCTTTATTTGCCTCAGTACTTGCGGTGCTGTTTTTGGGTGAACGTTTTCAAGCTTACCATCTGGTTGGGATTGTTCTGATTACCAGTGGTTTGTTGTTATTCAATTTAAGGTTTTTGCGACGTGAGAGATAGGTGGAACAAATGACCTTGGAAAATTGGGGCTGGTCCCCTTTTTTTGCAGAGAGATTTATCCCGTGGGAAGATTCTGGATACCTGCCTGCCAGAGTCATTCGGGGCGAGAAAAATTATTTTCGAGTCTGGTCACTTCAGGGAGAAATGACGGTTCGTTTTGCCGGAAAGATTCGCTATAAAGCAGGAGGCCGTGCTGATCTCCCGGTGGTTGGTGATTGGGTTGTTATTAAACCGCAGCCTGACCAGCGTGGGATTATCCATGCTCTACTGGAACGGAAAAGTTCTTTTTCCCGCAATCTTCCCGGTACTCGTAAAGGAAAAGAACGAGTTGAACAGCAGGTGATTGCCGCCAATGTCGACCTGGTTTTTATCGTCAGTGGGCTGGATCGTGATTTTAATCTGCGCCGGATTGAACGGTATTTAACTCTGGTTGGAAGCAGTGGTGCCGACGCGGTGATTCTGCTCAATAAAACCGATTTGTGTAAAAACCCTGAAGAGTGCAAAACTCAGGTTGAAGAAATTTCTGGAAATAGCCCGGTCCATCTTTGTATGGCCCGTAATGCCGAACAGCTGGATATACTTTTAAATTATCTGCAACCGGGCCAAACAATTGCCCTGCTTGGATCTTCTGGAGTTGGAAAATCCACTATTCTCAACGGATTGCTTGGTGAAGAACGGCAGAAAATAGGTGCGGTTAGCGAGTCGGACGGGAAGGGGCGACATACCACTACTCATCGTGAATTGATCCTGTTTCCAGAGGGTGGTATTTTGATGGATAACCCCGGTATGCGGGAGCTGCATCTTTGGGGGGAGGCTGACGATCTGGCCGAATCATTTTCTGATATTGAGACCTTGGCAGTAACCTGTAAATTTAACGACTGCCAGCACAAAACAGAACCTGGATGTGCTGTGATAAAGGCCATTGAGACTGGTCTTCTAAATACTGGGCGGCTTGCCAGTTATCACAAGCTGAAAGATGAACTGATCAAATTACAACAAAAAAGGTAATGTCTGTTGCAGGCTATTTACTCGATTTTACCTGTTGCTTTAAAACGTTCAAAAATTCGCTTTACGGGGGTTTGAAGTTGCGCTGGTTTCTCTTCATCATCTTTGGATTTATTACCCTGTTGCCATTGCAATCTGCAGCAACTGTGGTCCGGATTGGAATTGACAACAACCCCCCACTCACCTTTATGGATCAACAGGGGAGGGCTCAAGGGTTATTTCCTGACCTGTTCCGGCAAATTGAGAAATCCAAGTCCTGGTCAATTGAGTACGTCCCCTGTCAGTGGCAGCAATGTCTGGAATCTCTCTCCACCGGTGACATCGATATTTTACCCGCTATCGCCTATACCGAAAGGCGGGCCGAAAAATTTAATTTTGCCAAAGAAGTTGTGATAAGCAGCTGGGGACAAATTTACCAGCGAAGCGATGGTAACCTGTCATCAGTGTTGGATTTAGCAGGCAAAAAAATAGCCGTACTAAAAAAAGACGTCTATCTGGTGGGGAACCAGGGCTTGCTTCATATTGCAGATAAATTTAATGTCAAAATTAACTATCTGAAGGTTTCTTCTTATCAAGAAGCCTTTTCACATCTCAAAAATGGCGATGTTGATGCGGCTATGGTGGGTCGTATCTACGGCATAAAAAACCGGCAGAAGTTTAATCTTTTGCCCTCACCTATCATGATTAAGCCAATCCAGGTTCGGCCAGCTTTTTCACCGGCGATATCTCAGCAATTTATTGCTGACTTTGATCAATTACTCCATGACTGGAAGCTATCATCCAGCTCTATCTATTACGAACTCCTCGATAAATGGTTGGGAGAAAAGACGGCTGCTACACTCCCAAGTTGGTTAAAAATACTCATTTATTCATTAATAGCTGTTCTTGGACTACTTTTTTTTATCACTTTCTGGACCCGCAAGCAGGTTAAAATCAAGACCCAGGCGCTATTAGAGCGGCAGCAGCAGTATCAAGCTTTTTTTGAAGAATCACAATCCATTATGCTTCTGATCGATCCTGATACAGCAGGGATTGTCGATGCAAATCCGGCGGCCTGCAAGTTTTATCAATACAGTCGTGAGCAATTAAAAAATATGAAAATGTGGCATATCAATCAACTTGGAGAAGCTAAAGTCAGAAGCAGGCTGACCAAAGCAAAAAAACAGACTCAGCAACAATTTGAACGGATCCATACTTTAGCAGATGGACGGAAAATCCCGGTAGAAGTTTACCGGAGCCCTGTTCTCGCCAAAGGTCAAACTTTGCTCTATTCGATTATCCATGATATCAGCAAGCGAAAAAAAGCGGAGCAAGCTCTTGAGGAACGCAATCTGTTTCTACAATCTGTAATTGATGGGGTATCAGATCCAATGATGGTTATTGGACTGGACTATCAAATTTTACAGTTGAATCGGAGCGCTCAAACCCAATGGAGTCATGCTTCGATAGCGGGTGAAAATTTCACCTGCTACCACCACTCTCATGCCTCTCTGGTTCCATGTAGCGGGAAAGAACACCCCTGTCCACTGCAGCAGGTGAAGGATACCAAGCAACCGGTGACCATGATCCATCGTCATGACAGTGATCGGGGGGAGCGGATTGTTGAGCTTGTTGCATCACCGCTGTTTGATCCTCATGGAAAGCTTTATGCCATTATTGAAGTTGCTCGTGACATCACCGAGCGCCTGGAAATTGAAGAGTTGCTCAGCAAAAATGAAAAACGTCTGCACCATTTAGCTCATCACGATGCCCTTACTGATCTACCTAACCGACTGCTTTTTGAAGACCGCTTAAACCAGGCTCTCAGCAAAGCCCAGCGTAGCCACCGACAGGTTGCCCTGTTCTTTCTTGATCTAGATCATTTAAAAGCGGTGAATGACAATCTAGGTCATGATTATGGTGATTTGCTGCTGATTGATATTGCTAAGCGTTTACGCAAATGTGTCCGAGAGGGGGATACGGTTGCCCGGATGGGTGGAGATGAGTTTCTGGTTCTGTTGGAAGATATCGAATCAATTGAAATGATAGAGATGATGGCTGAACGTATTTGTGTTGCATTAACTCATGACTTGATCAAGGATGATTTCAGCCAAAAGATCAGTGCTAGTATTGGTATCAGCATTTTCCCTGAGGATGCGACAAGCGGACTAGAAATGATGAAACATGCCGATTTAGCCATGTACCGGGTCAAAAATTCTGGCAAAGCAAACTATCAGTTTTACTCTGCACCGCAAGGACGTTTTCTGTTTGATTAAGTAGATGGGAAAATTTCTATGCCTTCAGTACGTTGCGATAGAAAAGTGCTAATTCTTTGGTTAAAATTTAACGGAGCAGTTGTAGAGTATCTTTGACAGCCAAATCCAGAACCCCGGCATGAGCTGCCAAATCAAGAACGGTAATTCTTTC
>JAGLDI010000183.1 GCA_023145655.1 Desulfuromusa sp.
CGCGGGAGCTTTCGGCTATTTTCATACGCGGGTCGGGCTGGACCGGGTGGAACCGCAACGCTTGGTTGAGCTGATGCTCGATTCCCCCTTTGATTATCAACAACAGGCACTGGTTGTGATTCCAACCGATATTCCAGAGCCGAGTCGACCTGGATTTGCTGAGGCGGTACGGGATGCAGTGGAAAAGGCGTTGCTTTGCAGTCAAGGACGCAGCTTTGTCCTGTTCACCTCCTATGCCTTGTTGCGGCAGGTTCATGAAGAATTAGCTCCAGGACTTGAGGCGCAGCAGTTGCGCTGCTTGCGCCAGGGGGAGGAGAATCGTCATCGGTTGCTAAAACGGTTTGCTGAGGATGAAAATAGCAGTCTGTTTGGTACCGATTCTTTCTGGGAAGGGGTTGATGTACCGGGTCGGTCACTGGAACAGGTGATTATTGCCCGGCTGCCATTCCGGGTACCGACTGAGCCGGTTCTGGAGGCTCGTGCTCAGGCGATAGAACAACGTGGCGGTGATCCGTTCATGGAATATACGGTGCCACAGGCGGTGATCCGATTTAAACAGGGGTTTGGTCGACTGATCCGACACCGCAGTGATCGTGGTGTGGTTTTGATTTTGGATACCCGTGTGGTAAAAAAAGGATATGGTCGGATGTTTCTTCGCTCACTCCCCCCGGCTCGGGTTGTCCGTGGACACAGTGACGAAGTTTTCACTGAGATAGGACAGTTTTTTAGCGAAAGTTATTAATAATAAGAAGGGTTTAGATGAAATTTTTACCAAAAATATTTTTAGTTCTGCTGGTATTCTTGTTGCTGGCGGCATGTGACAGCAAGCAGGAGGGATTAACCCAATTGCGTCCCAATGATATGATTCTCACTTTTGGCGATAGCTTGACTTCAGGTGTCGGAACCCGACCGGAATTGAGTTATCCTCGTCAATTAGGGACCTTGCTGGGACGCACAGTGATCAATGCCGGAATACCGGGAGAAACCAGTGCCGAAGGTCTTACCCGATTACCTGGGGTGTTGGATCGGGTTGAGCCAGAGTTACTGGTTCTGTGTCATGGTGGTAATGATATTCTACAAAAACTGGGTCGGGATCAACTAAGGGCTAATTTACAGGGGATGGTTGCAGAGGCAAAACAACGGGGCATTGCAGTGGTCATGATCGCGGTTCCACAGCTGGGGCTTGGTTTGCAAGATGTCCCCCTTTACCAGAATCTGGCCGACGAACTCAAAATTCCTCTGGTATCGGAAGCCCTCCGGAAGTTACTGACCGAGCAACAATATAAAAGTGACCCGGTCCACTTGAATGCACAAGGCTATCGAAAACTGGCCGAGGCCGTCGCTGACGTTTTGGCGGCCAATGGAGCACTGCGCTGATAAATACAATTGCCTGGAGGGGGAACATGCAACGAATTAAAGATTGGCCGGCAGATGAACGACCACGGGAAAAATTACTTGCATCTGGAGCCGACAAGCTTACTGATGCGGAGTTATTGGCATTAATTATCCGCACCGGCGATGCATCGAGTAAAAACAGTGCGGTGGATCTGGCGCGGAGTTTGCTAAGTCGGTTCGGTTCATTGCGAAAACTGGCAACGGCCAGTATCAATGAGCTTTGTCAACAACCGGGGATCGGTCCAGCTAAAGCAGCAGAAATTCAGGCCCTGTTTCAAATTGCCCGCCGGTTTGCCGATAATCGTCTGCAGCCGGGACAACCCTATCGCTCCTCTCAGGATGCCTTTGACCATTTCCACGAGCGCCTCTGTGACTACCGCAAAGAAGTTTTTCTCGCCCTATTGCTCGATAGCAAGAATCGCCTGATCCGTGAAGTCCAGATCTCTGAGGGAAGTCTCAGTGCCAGTATCGTTCACCCTCGTGAAGTATTTGCTCCGGTGTTACGAGAATCAGCAGCAGCGGTCCTGTTTGTCCATAATCACCCCTCCGGTGACCCGACTCCCAGCCGTGAAGATATCGAAATTACCAAAAGACTCAAGGAGGTGGGTGATCTGATGGGGGTACGAGTACTGGATCATATTATTATCGGCAATGGAGATTTTGTCAGTCTGGCGGATCGGGGGTTGTTGTAATTTGACCAAGACCCTTCTTCTACCAGAAGCTGGTGACTGATGAATGGATGGGGGGGAGTATTTTCTCAGTCGATCCGGTACTCTTTAATTTTATACATCAACGACCGTAAACTTACTTCCAATAAATCGGCTGCCTGAGTACGATTCCCTTTGGTTTTGACCAGAGCTTTACGGATATATTCTTCTTCCAGTCGCCGCCCGGCGATTTTTAACGAATATTCATCGGGGTTAAATTCTCCCGGGGCTGCCTGACGAACCCGCAGTGGTGGCAGTTCCAAAGTCTCTCCGGGGCTGAAAATCAGTGCTTTTTCCAGATAGTTTTCCAGCTCCCGAACATTGCCCGGCCAGTGGTAGGCGATCAGATTATTTTTTGCACTGTCATCCAGTTGCAGGAGAGATCGTCCCGCCCGATTACAGAGCTGTTGTAAAAAATATTCCGCGAGAGTCACAATATCTTCGGGTCGCTCCCGCAGTGGCGGCAGGTTGACATCAACTACGGCGAGGCGATAGTAGAGATCACGACGGAACTGGCCATTTTGAACCGCATCCTGTAAATTGGTTCCGGCGGCAGCAACCACCCGGGTATTGATTTTTTCAGAACGGGTTGCTCCAACCTTTCGAATTTCCCCTTCCTGTAAAACCCGTAACAGCTTCGGTTGTAGTTCCAAAGGCAAATCAGAAATTTCATCAAGAAACAGGGTGCCCCCATCAGCAATGGAGAAAAGTCCCTGCTTTTCCCGGTCAGCGCCGGTAAAGGCCCCTTTTTTATGACCAAATAATTCGCTTTCTAACAGGCCGGAAGTGATGGCACTGCAATTGATGGCCAGAAACTGTCCGGTACGACCACTTTCACTGTGGAGAGCTTTGGCGATGAGTTCTTTTCCAGTTCCGGTTTCTCCACTGATCAGGATGGCAGATTCTGAGTTGGCGGCAGTTTTAACCAGACTTATAATGCGAGCCATTTTGGGGCTGGAATGGATAATATCAGTGATGGAAAAATTCTTGATCTGCTGTGACAGTGCTTTTTTCAGTTTCTGGTTTTCCTGCCGCAGTTGCTGCCGCTCTTCTGCTTTTCGTAATGTCAGGACGACCTCATCGGGTTTGAAGGGTTTCGAGATATAGTCATATGCCCCACGCTTCATACATTCCAGCGCCGTCTCAATACTACCGTAGGCGCTCATCATAATAATGGTGCTGTCAAGGGAACGAATTTCTGGTTGATCCAGAAAGGTCAAGCCATCCATATCGGGCATTCGAATATCTGAAAGGATGACATCAAATTTTTCTTTATAGATCAGGTTGATCGCTTCTGCCCCGTTCTGCGCTTCACTGACCCGATAGTTATTGTTTTCCAAAACCAATCGCAGCATATGACGCATTGAAGCTTCATCATCAATGACCAGAAGATTTCGGAACTGTTCAGTCATGTGACCCCTTTAGTGGTTAGAGCAGTGATTATGTCAGAGTACCCTGATTTGAAAAGTTGAGCAAATAAAAGATCAGAGTCTTAATTTTGGAAAGGCAAAAAGTGGGGGATATCCAGAGGTCCAAATTCGTTTTATAAAACGTGATTCCTAGCCAAAGATAACGATGTTAGTCAGATTAATTGATCTGTGCTATAAGTAGAAAAAAATTGGACTGGCCTGCAGCTCAGATTAGTGTTGGGAGTGCGGCAAGGTTAAACTGGTACCTCTGACACCGGCAATTCAGAATAGGAAGTAAAATGGATAATCAGAATTCAACTCTTATTGATTCTGCAATAAAAATTACTATTATTGCCCTGTTGGCACTGTGGTGTTTTAAAATTGCAGCGCCATTTATAAACTTGATTCTTTGGGCGGGGATTATTGCCATAGGGCTGTATCCTGTCCAGCTCTGGATAGAAAATAAAACAAAATTGAGTTCGGGACGTACCGCCCTGCTGCTGACAATTCTGGTCCTGACAGTATTGCTGGTGCCAACTTTTATTTTATCTGGTGCGTTAGTTCAAAACGTTCAGAACCTTTCCAGCCAATTGAGTGGGAATACAATAGCGATCCCCCCTCCGGTTGCTGGTGTTGAAAAGATACCACTCGTCGGGGCACAGATGGCCGCTTTCTGGCAGCATGCTCACGAAGACCCTCAAGCCGCGTTAGGACCACTGACCCCGCAGGTTAAATTGTTGGCGGGAAAAGTCCTGAAAATCACAACAGGATTTGGTCTGGGCATTTTGGGTTTTATCTTTTCAATTATTATCGCAGGGCTGTTTATGGCTTCGGCTAGCGGGGCAAAGGGTGCTGTCGTGGCAATTCTAACCCGCCTTGCTGGTGCCAAGCGAGGACTGGAGTTAACCAACTTATCTATCTCTACGGTAAAAAGTGTTGTCACTGGCATTTTAGGGATTGCGGTCATGCAGGCAGTTTTATCCGGACTTGGGTTTGTCGTTATGGATATTCCTGTCGCGGGACTTCTGGCTTTTGTCTGCCTGATTATGGCGATTGTTCAGATTGATATTCTGCTTATCCTGATCCCCATATCTATCTACACTTTTTATGTTTCAGAAACATGGGTTGCCATTATCTTTTTAATCTGGAATCTCGCGGTGGGATTATCTAACAATGTCTTGAAACCTATTTTACTGGCCAAGGGTGTTGATGTCCCCATGCCAATTATTTTTATTGGTGCGATTGGCGGAATGATACTTTCAGGAATTATCGGCCTGTTTGTCGGGGCGGTGGTTATGGTGCTGGGCTATACTCTTTTCTCTGACTGGCTGAAACAATCTGTTCCAGCGGAAAAATCACAAGGACAACTGGCAGACTGAAATAGCAGCGGGGGCAGAATTTAAACTCTGTCCCCGCTGTTTACGTGATTGGTTGACCGCAGATGCAAGACCTGGTCCTTCAGGTTACTCAAACGTGGATTTGACCCCACTGCTGACCCCAAGATCAGAAAAGGGGACCAAGCTATTTCTTTCTTTGTCTTTTGATCGCCTCGGCCTCGGCCGCGAGTTCATTCAGCAAATCGGCGACAGACCAGTTCTCGGAGACCGGTGTAAGTGTGGCCCAATGTTGGGGCGGAAGTTTGGCGCGCCGGTAGGCTTCCATGAGAATATGGAGTTGCTTCTGTGTGAATCCAGACATGATGATGGCTCTTTTTGTAGCATCGATTTCACCCTGGCCATGCCCATCGTCTGATTCCAGAATTTCCTTAAGGGTCTTTTGTAGATCATCATTTGTGGCAAAAATAACTGGAAATATGCTTAATCCGTTATCCTTTAAGAGTGAACGTAATGCCTGCTGTTCAGGGTCAGGATAGCCACAAACCAAGAGCTTTCGGGGTCCATACATTTTTTTTGATGATTTTCCCACTTTTTTCATCTTCCCATTATGGCTCATAGCAGTATCCTTTTATTTGTTCTTCATAGATTTTCACCAGTTTTCAGTTCTGGAGACACCACACCTATACGTCTATTCTGCACCTCAAAACTCTTGGGTATAGCCTGGATTGCTGGCTTTGGTTACCGGAATCCGGAGTGGGATTAGAAACCTCAGAAAGAGCCAATAAAACCAATACGTACAGAATCATCGACGGTTCGACTATTGCTCCGGTGCTTAATCCCAAGATCAATGTTCTGATAGCCGATGTAGAGCGTAGCCTTGGGCAGTATCGCATAGGTTAGACGCACTCCACTTTCCAGCAGGTGCTCGGAATCTTGAAACGAAAAAATTTCAGGGGCATAGTAGAGATGTCCGGAAACTCCAAGTCCCTGCAACTGTGGCAAAATATAACTGCTCCGCAAACCGACAGCCAGATTGGTAAAATCAGTACCGGAACTAGCACTGCCAAGGTAAAATTTGGATCCAACCCCCAAGGTGAGCCCGGACACATTCCCCGGGTCGCCAACAAAATCGAGGCCTAAACTTCCAAGTGTGGAGTCCTTGTCATCATTGTGGAGAATACGACCGTTAGCCATGACTGTGCCATAATCATCCTGATTGATTGGCTGCTCATAACCAAGCTGGAAACTTTTATTGCTAAGCCCGATATTAACGGAACCCGCTGCAGCAATTGTTGCCAATAAACTAAAAATTGTAACCAACAGTGCATGTTTAAACATTAATTAACTCCTCAAAAAATAAAATTTACAGATACAAAAGAATCGTCCGGTAGGCAATTCTATCCAGAGATAAGTGAAATAGCGATCGCTACAAATAAGCCTTTACCTTTTCACATTGAAAGACAATTTACTTTCCGTAACGCTTTTCATGTTTACCGCTGCTATAAAGTAAGAAACGACCGAAGTCTATTCATCCATAGACACCCTGTCAAGACCGTCCTATTGAATCTTGGGGATTCCTAAGTAAGCGATGTTGTTTATTCATTGACTGGCTCAGTACAGTCCAGCTCTTAAAAAAGCAGCACTGGACATTTAACATTATGTAAAACATAATTTGCGACTGATCCAAACAACACATCGCGGATTTCGCCACTTTTTACTTTCCGACCGATCACTAACAACTGAAATTCTTCCTCATTGGCAATCTGCGG
>JAGLDI010000184.1 GCA_023145655.1 Desulfuromusa sp.
TAATCGGCGGCGGCAGCTACCCGCGCCCGGGAGAAGTTTCTTTAGCCCATCGAGGAATTTTATTTCTAGATGAATTTCCCGAGTTCAAAAAAAATGTCCTCGAAATGTTACGTCAACCTCTTGAGGATGGACAAGTAAGTATCAGCAGAGCAGCTCTGAGCCTGACCTATCCGGCAAACTTTATGCTGGTTGCCGCCATGAACCCCTGCCCCTGTGGTTTTCTCGGTGATCCCCAGCACGACTGTACCTGCACCCCTCCAATGCTCCATCGCTATCGCAATCGCCTCTCCGGCCCACTGCTTGACCGTATCGACCTGCACGTTGAGGTCCCCAGAGTTCCCCATAAAGATCTGACCGATCAGAGTATTACCGAGAGCAGTGCAGATATCCGTCAACGGGTGAATCGGGCGCGAAAAATTCAACAGGAACGACTTGCCCCTTTTAACTTACACGCCAACAGTCAGATGCAAACTAGACATATCCGCCGCTTCTGCAAGTTGGATAAAAAGGGGGATGCGTTACTGGAGCAGGTTACCGATAAACTAGGCCTTTCAGCACGCAGCTTCACCCGCATCCTCAAGCTGGCAAGAACTATTGCTGATCTGGCAGGTGTTGAACAGATCGAAACTTTACATCTAGCCGAGGCAATTCAGTATCGGGGGACGGATCGGAAGTTGGGATGATGAATGCCAGTTCTAGAAGCAAAGCCAACAGCAGATTTGACCCTATTTCTCCCCCTGAAAACAGAAAGGAAATCTACCAAGCTATTTCCACGCTGAGGAACAGTTGCGAGCCTTACTTGACAAGGAACATGGCGATGCGGTGGTTGAATTCGGAGAAGAACTCTGTAGCGCAGCACCAGACAGGCTGAGGAGACCAGCGATGATAGAGATCCCGCTCTGGCGATTGCCGGTTGTCTGGACGTTGTCTTACGGTGAAAGCAACCAGGAGAAAATACTAAAAGAATAATAGCAGGGACAAGAACGACCTAAACAGATATTCCCAAGAATTTTTGCCTGATACGTTCAATATGTTGATTCAGTAACTTACGCCTCAACATTCCAAGCTTTTTTTCAGAGCCTTGCAGTGCCGTAATTGTCTGGCTAATTTCATCAAAAACAGACTGTACCTCCTCTTTCCAGTCCCCTTTTTCAACAACTGCACACCACAATCTGACAGTTAGATCATAAAGCGCTTCAGAAATATTTTGAAGAACGGGATTGTCCGTGCTGTCGTTAATGATTGAGCGCAACTCTCGATCTATTGCCATCAGAGCTGCCTTGTCTTTAATGTCAAATAATATTCTGCATTTTTCCTGCAACACCTCCAGCTGCTGCAGGTGTTTTTCAGTAATATGCTCAGCAGCCAACTTGCCAACCATCTCTTCAATTCCCGATCGAACTTGAAAAGTATGCATTATTTGTTGAAACTCAATCTCAGCAACCATGGTTCCGGTTCGTGGTAAAACCCGAACCAGTCGATCCCACTCCAGTCGATTCAGTACTTCACGCAGTGGTGTGCGGCTGACTCCAAATTCCTTTGCCAAAACCTTTTCATTTAAAATCTGCCCTGGAACGTAATCCAAGCACAAAATTCGACTTTTAATCGTCTGATAGATCTCGTTATTCATAAAAAAGGATAACTACCTTTATTCTGGGGTCTACAAAGCTTCAACCTTAAAAGTCCATAACTGTAGCTAACCCTCGATGTAAGCCAAGCAAACTACTCACTTTTCTCACTCCTAGGAGGGCTCCGTCCACAAAAGGCTGAG
>JAGLDI010000185.1 GCA_023145655.1 Desulfuromusa sp.
CCCGAAATGTGGAGCTGCGGATACGATTATCGCAATCTGCCGGAGCTGGCGAAAGAAACCCCACGGGTTCTGGGTGAACTGCAACGAGAATGTCGCAACCTGGAACTAGTCACTGTTGGCAGTTTGCCGGAACTGAAAGATGGGACAATTTACAATACCGCCTATGTCATTGATAGGGGGGATATTGTTGGCAGTTATCGAAAATTGCACCTTTTTTCAACCATGCGGGAGGATCAATTTCTCGGTTCTGGAGATGACACTCTGGTTGTCGATACATCGGTGGGACGGTTAGGGGTGGCAATTTGTTACGATCTCCGCTTTCCCGAACTATTTCGCAAGTTAGCACTGGCAGGAGCCGAGATTATCTGCATTCCAGCAGAATGGCCAAAACCACGGCAGGAGCATTGGAAAACCCTGCTCCGCGCCCGGGCAATAGAGAATCAGCTGTTTGTAATTGCCGCTAACTGTTGTGGTGCTCAGGGTAAACTTGATTTTACCGGATTAAGCCAGTTGATTTCACCATTGGGTAACGTTTTACAAATAGCAGGAGAGGAAGATATTGAACTGATCGCACAGTTTGATTTTTCAGAAATGGAACAATATCGTAAAAAAATTGATATTCTGAATGATCGGCGGGCAGATATTTACGGAACACCCTGATCACAATTACTCAGCTATCGGTTGTGCCTCCTGACGATATTGGCGGGGGACCTGTTGCAAACTGTCGGCAAATTGCAAAATTCCATTGCCATCAACATAGAGGTAGCGACTCGGTTTTTTAGTCGCTGGGACAGAAAGGGCGGTGGCTTTTTTGATCACCGCCTCAATAACATCAGGTGGTGATTTAGTTTTGGTTCTGAACAGACCGAGCAGACGAGTGCGAAAATCAACATAGAACTGCTGTGTCTGGTTCAGTCCCGGAGCATGCAGCGGTACCCTGAGCATCAATTGATCAAATCCAACGGACAGTGCAACAATCACCACAACCCACAAAAAATATTTAAATAATCTCAGCATGAAATTTCCTTTTAAACAGCGACCACATACTACCTGCATCAACAGGAAAACTCAAGAAAATGATCCTGAATCCAGTTGTTGAAATTTGACTTCTCATTGTGATTCGAGGTAATGGTTGGAGCTGCGATTTCAGTAGAAAAAAATATACTTTATTCTCAATCCCGGTAGCGATACTGGACATTATCTCAGGAGTTTAAACATGAGTAACACCGAATACGATATCGTCATTATTGGTGGCGGCCCGGCTGGAATGACCGCTGGCCTCTATACCTCCCGTGCAAGTCTTAAGACCTTACTGATCGAAAAAGCTATTATGGGTGGACAGATGATGACCGCGACCACAATTGAAAATTTCCCGGGACACCCGGGTGGCATTGGCGGACCAGAACTGATGATGCGTATTCAGGAGCATTGTGTAGAATTTGGTTTGGAGCTCGATTACGGCACAGTAGAAAATGTGGTTGATAACGGTACCACTAAAACCGTGGTCATGGATGATAGAGAGATTGTCTGTAAAGCGGTTATTGTCGCCACCGGAGCAGTCCCAAGAAAAATGGGGATAGAAGGGGAGGAGGCATTGATCGGCAAAGGCGTCTCCTACTGTGCGACCTGTGATGGTGCTTTTTTCCGCGACGTTCCCATCGCCGTTATCGGTGGCGGGGACACTGCCGTTGAAGAGGCGCTGTTTCTGACCCGTTTTGCCAGTAAAGTCACCCTGGTACACCGGCGTGACCAACTTCGTGCCACTCAAATTCTTCAGGATCGTACCCTGGCAAATGATAAAGTAGAAGTTGCCTGGAACTCTGTGGTCGACAGCTTGGAATCTGACAGCAGCGGTTTAACCGGTGCAGTTTTGAAAGATACCCAAACTGGAGAAACCCGCAAAATTGAACTCCAGGGAATGTTCGTTGCTGTCGGTGTAACACCAACCACCGGATTCATCCGCAACCTGGTCGCTGTCACTGACGAGGGCTACATCAAAGCAGGAGAGGAGACCCTCACCTCCATACCGGGAATTTTCTCTGCCGGCGACAACCGTACCACACCTCTCCGGCAAGTATCGACTGCGGTTGGTGACGGTGCCGTTGCCGCACTTATGGCTGAAAAATACATTACTGAACTGGAACATCAAAGATAAAATCGGCAAAACTTAAGTCTGCAGGCTGTTCGGTTGAAGGTTTAAAACCTAAAAACTTCAACAGCTTCAGCCTGAACAACTTACATTGGGGGGGATATGCTCGCTAAAGTTATTTCCGGTGCATTGATTGGCATTGACGCCTATCCGGTTGAAGTGGAAGTTGATATTGCACAGGGTCTGCCGCAATTCTCCACAGTCGGACTTCCGGAAGGGGCCGTTAAAGAGAGTAAGGATCGGGTCAAGTCAGCCATCAAGAATTCCGGTTATGATTTCCCCGCCCGCCGGATCACCATTAACCTTGCCCCTGCCGATATCCGTAAAGATGGCGCTGCTTTTGATTTGCCAATTGCTATCGGCCTCCTCTGTGCAACTGGGGTGGTCAATGCCGACAATCTCAAAAATTATATTCTCCTCGGCGAGCTTTCCCTCGATGGGCAGATTAAACCAATCCGTGGCGTTTTACCGGTTGCTGTGGCTGCACGTGACTGGGGGGATTATTCCCTTCTGGTACCACCAGATAATGTCGAAGAGGGAGCCATCGTTGCAGGACCCAAAGTTTACGCGGTACGTGATCTGGGAGAAGCAGTCGCACTGATCAATGGTGAACGGCTGTTCACCCCTCATCAAATCACCAAAAACCTGTTAAACCGCCCTACAGTTACAGAAGGGGAAGACTTCGCCGAAGTGCAGGGTCAGGAACATGTTAAAAGAGCACTTGAAGTTGCAGCAGCCGGAGCACACAATATATTGATGGCTGGTCCTCCCGGCAGCGGAAAAACCATGCTGGCACGCCGGTTGCCAACCATTCTTCCCGATTTTTCCTTTGAGGAGGCCCTTGAAACCACCAAGATCCATTCGGTTGCCGGTCTGCTCTCACGCAAGAATGCCCTGGTTCATCAACGACCATTCAGATCACCCCACCACACGATTTCTGATGCCGGAATGATTGGTGGTGGTAGTTATCCCCGGCCAGGAGAAGTTTCTTTAGCTCATCGTGGAATTTTATTTTTAGATGAATTCCCCGAGTTCAAAAAGAATGTTCTGGAAATGCTCCGCCAACCCCTTGAGGATGGTCAGGTCAGCATCAGCAGGGCCGCGTTAAGTCTAACTTACCCGGCAAATTTTATGCTGGTTGCCGCCATGAACCCCTG
>JAGLDI010000186.1 GCA_023145655.1 Desulfuromusa sp.
AGACTAACAGATAATAAACTCCATTTGGGTCACCTTAATCCCCAGACCTGACACGGTAACCCGTTTTTGACAACGGGAGCAGATTCGATAGATACGCAATGAATCAGTCTCAGGATTAAGCAATTTTTTCGCAGTTGCAACAATAACCCGCAACGCATCTCGATCAACCTGACACTCAAATACTGATTTTTGCGTATTCAATCCATATTCCTTGAGAGACTTGTGTAACTTTGCCCGCGCCCGGTTAGAAGAAACATCATAAGCAATAATTGCTAGCATAAAAGCCTCACTTCAACAACAAGGGCTGATATTCGACAATTTCCCCTTCAACAACCCGCCGATACTGACGTGCTTGAAATACCAGAGCATCCGCATAAGAGATACGTTTTTCCGCCAGTGGATGAAAAAATTCTGTCGCCAGTTTCCTCTCAAAAGCAGTTAGCACCTGACGAAATGCTGCGGGTGACAATTTAATACTCAGCTTGTTTCCCGTCGCCGCTGTTTCTTCATGGCTGAGAGTCTGCTGTGAAGGAATATCAAATACAGACTCAGCGTCACAACAATTCATCCGCCCCAGCGGATCATTCAACGCTGCAACCAAACTGGTATCTGAAGTATCCATAACCAAAGGCTCTGCCACAACGGGTTCTGGTAATACCCGCTCAAAATCATCATCCTGCAAAACGCGCAAATTAAACAGCGATAGCGTCAGAGTATCGGCAAGAATTGCCCGGAACTCTTCCACCAGATCAAGAGGCAGCGCCTGACGACCATAATCACTCTGATGGAGAACCCCCGGATAGGGATCAAGCCCGGCAATCCGGATTGCTGCATAAACCCGATTAATCAACATCGTATATAAAAGCGAAAGCACCGAATTGACCGGATCGGTAGGAGGACGGCGAACCCGGCGGGTAAAGCCAAAATCGCGATCAAGTCCCAACCGGAACCCGGAAAAATAAGCCGCAGTAGCACTCCCCTCGTACCCCATCAGCACACCGATAGAAGCTGCCGCTTCAAGGTTATGTAAACTGTTGCGAATTTGCTGAATACATGGATCAACCGACCGATTCTTACGGGTTCGACCAATCCGTTGTAATACGGTAATCATGTTCAAGAACTTCCCCCGCAGCAATTGACGAGCTACCCGGAGGCAGAATTCCTGATCATCCAGCAGTAAAAATTGTTTTTTTCGTAAAAATACGTTCTTTGATTCAGCCGATGACAGTCGCCCCAGATAACGGCCATCAAAACGGAGAAAAACGGTATCAATCTGTTCCCGCAATAAAAAAGCCAACGCTGGCTGCGTAAGCTCAATCCGTCCGCAAATAATGAGTTGTTGTAATTTATAGGTAAACAGGGTGCGATGCGTTGCGCCATCTTTTTTAACCAGAAGATGTCGACCTTCTTTAACAATTTTTGCCCCCTGGGTGGTGATATAGACAATCATGATGGCAATGAATAGTTAATAAGTGATAAGAGACAACTAAAATCAGTCAAAAAGGGGTTTTGATTTGGAACGACACTCTTCATTGTCAATTGTCCATTATCAATTGCCATCCAGTCGCCTTTCCTTGCTCGTCTTTACTATCGAAGTAAGCAGTTTGATCAGCTCAACAATATCTTTATTTATAGAATCATATTCCTTACTGGCGATAATTTCAGATTTAAACAACAGTTCGATCCAATAATCGGTTTCGTTTGCTTCCTTCAGGGCGATTGACATTTTATGAATAAAATCAGCTTTACTTTCGGCATGTTCACCTTCCCTAACCAATGCACCAATTGCAGTTCCTGAACGCAATAACTGCTTACCAAGAACATATTCTCGGCGGTCAGCCAGAACCTCATTTAACTTCACAATTCGCAAAGCAAACTGAAATGACTTCTCTTTAACCACATTTTCCATAAAACACACTAAGGGCAATGGATAATTGATAATGGATAATTGATAACGAAAACCCAGCAATACCAGCATCAACCTTCGCTCTTGATCTCAATTTTCCATTATCAATTCTACACTATCCATTGCCTTTTCATCCCTTCATAAATCAGGCCACTAAAGGCAATGGATAATTAACAATGGACAATTGATAACGAAAACCCAGCAATACCAGCACCGGACTTCGCTCTTGATCTCAATTTTCCATTATCAATTCTACACTATCCATTGCCTTCTCATCCCTTCATAAATCAGGCCACT
>JAGLDI010000187.1 GCA_023145655.1 Desulfuromusa sp.
ACCCGTTCAGGCTGTTTTGACATATACGACCTTTCATTTTAAAAAATTCTGACCGATTATTTCACACCCACCGCCAAAGAGGAAGATTGGAAAATAAAACCTCTACCAATCTTTTACCAAACAGGGTTATTGACATTCCAACTCCGATGTTATTATCTTCCTTGAAAATAATAGTGAGTAAAAGCCGAATCACCAGTCCCGGCGATAAAATAGTGGAGAATGTTGATGCACGACAATTTTGAAGATCATGATGAATCTATTGAGTATGAAATTGAAGTTGAAACCGATACCGAGGTTCAGGCAATCCCTGATGACGGGCTGGTTCTGGCACGGGACATGCTGCCGGCAAAACTCCCGATCATTCCGCTACGCCCCCGTCCGGCGTTTCCCGGAGTTATCATTCCTCTGACCGTCAATGGAAAAGCCCGGGTCGATACCATCAAGCAAGCCATGGAGAGTGACTCGCAAGCAATTGGCCTGGTCATGGTTCAGGAACTTGACGAGGATGATTCAACCAGCAATTTACAACGGGTTGGAGTTGCGGCAAAAATTCTTAAATTAATCCATACCGAAGAAGACAGTGCCCACGTTCTGGTCAACAGTCTGGAACGTTTCAGTATCGATGAGGTAAGCGAGTCCAACGGAATTATTTATACCGATGTCACCTATTTCTTAAGTGCCGTTCAGAGCGAAAGCCCAGAGTTGAAAGCCTACTCAATGGCAATCATCTCCACCCTGAAAGAGCTGGTTCAGATTAACCCCCTCTATTCGGAAGAGATAAAACTGTTTCTGGGCCGCACCAGCATGGATGACCCGGCTCGGCTGACCGACTTTGCCGCCAACCTGACCAATGCAGATGGTTTTGAACTACAGGAAATTCTTGAAACCTTTGATATCAACCGCCGGATTGACAAGGTTCTGGTGCTGCTGAAAAAGGAGCTGGAAGTTTCCCGGCTGCAAAATAAAATTTCCAAGCAAATCGAAAATAAAATTTCCTCTCAGCAACGTGATTTCTTTCTGCGGGAGCAATTTAAAGCTATCAAAAAAGAACTGGGGCTGGAGAAAGAGGGGAAAGTTTCTGAAATTGAAAAGTACCAGAACCGCCTGAAGAAATTGACTTTGAACGAAGAAGCTCAAAAAGCTGTCGATGAAGAGATTGAAAAACTCCAGCTTATTGAACCTTCATCGCCAGAATACAATGTCAGCCGAAATTATCTCGATTGGCTGACGATTCTCCCTTGGGGAAAATTCAGTAAAGACAGCTACGACCTGAAACGGGCCCGGCGTGTTCTCGATCGTGATCATTACGGACTGGATGATGTCAAGGAGCGGATTCTGGAATTTATTGCTGTCGGCAAAATGAAAGGGGATATTTCAGGTTCTATCCTCTGTCTGGTCGGCCCTCCCGGCGTGGGAAAAACCTCTATCGGGAAGAGTATTGCCGACACGTTAAAGCGAAAATTCTACCGTTTCTCGGTTGGTGGGATGCGTGATGAAGCCGAGATCAAAGGGCATCGCCGCACCTATATCGGGGCGATGCCGGGCAAGGCAATTCAGGCGATGAAAAGTGCCGGAACCGCCAATCCGGTGCTGATGCTTGATGAGATTGACAAGATTGGTGCTTCATTTCAGGGAGATCCGGCTTCAGCCCTACTGGAAGTTCTTGATCCTGAACAGAATGGATCCTTTCGTGATCACTACCTTGATGTCCCCTTTGACCTGTCAAATGTTATGTTCATCGCTACTGCCAATCAGATGGACACCATCCCGGCACCGCTGCTTGACCGGATGGAGGTGATCCGGCTCTCGGGCTACATTCTGGAAGAAAAACTGGAAATTGCCAGACGGTTTCTTATCCCCAAAGCACTCAAAAGTCACGGGATGACCAGGGCTCAGGTGAGCATCAATAAAGCCGCTGTTGCGGCAATCATTGATCGCTATGCCAGAGAATCTGGAGTCCGTGGTCTGGAAAATAAAATTAAAAAAATCATGCGTAAAGCGGCGATGGATTTTGCTGAGGGACGTGAAGACAAAGTCCGAGTAACAAAGGGGGACATTGAACACTACCTTGGAAAACCGATATTTGCTGAAGAAGAGTTGATCAAAGGATCTCCTGGAGTGGTCACCGGTCTGGCCTGGACACAGATGGGCGGGGCAACTCTGCAAATTGAAGCCACCTCGATGAAGAGCAAAACCAAGGGTTTTAAACAGACCGGTCAATTGGGCAAAGTGATGGTGGAAAGTTCCGAGATCGCCTACTCCTACGTCATGGGCCATCTGCAGGAACACAAGATACCCGAAGACTATTTTGATACCCATTTCATCCATCTCCATGTCCCCGCCGGAGCAACACCGAAGGATGGCCCATCTGCAGGGGTGACAATGACAACCGCCCTGCTATCAATGATTATGAACAAACCAATTCGGAAAAAACTGGGGATGACGGGAGAACTCTCCCTGACCGGCAGTGTCCTGCCCATCGGTGGAGTCAAGGAAAAGACCATTGCTGCCCGCCGTGCCGGACTGAAAGCGCTGATTTTCCCCCATGAGAATAAAAGTGACTATGAAGACCTGGCCGACTATTTGCGCGAAGGGATTGAAGTTCACTTTGTCAAAGAATATCCGGAAGTTTTCGAAATTGCCTTTGCCGCCGACACAAACAAATAATTGGAGACAGAATTAATGACCGTTGAAGAGATAAAAATCGCCCTGATGACCTTATCCACTGAAGAGAAAAAAACCTTCATCCTTGAAACCCTTCCCGACCTGGCGGGAGAGGTGATCAAAGAGCCGGGATTTATGATGCAGCTGTTCCCGGTATTGCTCGGCATTCTCAAGGAGAGTGGTATGGATCTACAGCAACTGCTGCAATTTGCCACCATGATGGGCGATCAGCAGAAGCAAGAATAGTATTCAGGGGAGAGTCTTAACCCTCACGCCACTAGGCACCGTACATTTGAGAGATCAATCCGTTATCTGGGGACACGTAACAAAGTACATGGTCCCAGATAACTACCATAATTATTGGAGTCAATAATATAATGCGCGTACTATCCGGTATTCAGCCGTCAGGTTCCCTCCACCTGGGTAACTTTTTCGGTATGATGAAAAAAATGATCGACTATCAGGAGCAGGAAGATCTGTTCTGTTTTATCGCCAACTACCACGCCATGACCAGCCTGTCTGATGGTAAGGAGCTCGCCAGGGGGACTCTGGAAGCAGCAGCCAACTTTATGGCATTGGGACTTGATCCGGAGAAAAGCACCTTCTGGGTACAATCAGATATTCCAGAGGTTCAGGAACTCACCTGGATTCTCTCCAACTTCACCCCGATGGGATTGCTGGAACGTTGCCACAGCTACAAGGATAAAGTCGCACAAGGAATCAAGCCAAATCATGGCCTGTTCGCCTATCCGGTGTTGATGACCGCCGATATTCTGCTGTTTCAAAGTGACCGGGTTCCCGTTGGCAAAGATCAAAAACAACATCTCGAAGTTGCCCGTGATATCGCCATAAAATATAACAACGAGCATGGCAATGTCTTCACTATCCCCGAGCCAGAAATTGATGAAGATGTTTCCACCGTCCCCGGACTCGACGGACGCAAGATGAGTAAGAGCTACGGCAACACCATCGATCTGTTTCTTGGCGACAAAGCGCTGCGAAAGCAAATTATGCGAATTGTCACCGATCCGACCCCGATTGAAGAGGCAAAGAATCCCGATACTTGCAATATTTTCCAGATTTACCGATTATTCCTCGACAAACAGGGAGTTGAGGATCTACGCCAGCGCTACTTGACGCCAGGGCTCCGTTACGGTGATGTCAAACAGGAACTGTTTGAAACAGCGCGTGATTTTTTTGCTCCATATGCCGAAAAACGGAAGGAGCTGCTCGCCAATCCTGAAGGGTTAAGAAAAATTCTCGCCATGGGCGCCGATAAAGCTCGATACGCTGCTAACAAAACCCTGCGCAAGATTAGAAAAAAGGGTGGGTTACTTTACTAGAAGTTTTGATCTATCTCCCCCGGATGATACAGCCAGAGAGATGTGGAATTCAAGAGGGGCGAAAAAAGATATATTGCAAGTGGAAGGGGTTTATTTCTCTTCCTCACGAGTAAACGTAACAAACGCCATCCCCGGCCGGCGACTCGCTTCACGCATGGAAAAATGGATATGTTCAAGCTGCCACCCTTCGGCTGTCCAGGTGTTGAGAATTTTTTCCAGACTCAGATCATCAACCTGACTGGTTTCGACAACTTTGTAGATCAACATTATAACCCGCTCCAGCTTCTGTGGACTTCAGCCCGATGACGACACAGACAAAAAAACAATTTTACTTTCGCCTGCAGATCAGTCAACAGCAATATCTGCAATACTATCAGGGATCCGCCAATACGGTTCAAGTGGTCTCTGAATGTGGTCAGAAAGTTAAATTTCCTGCAATCCGGTTGCGCCCTTTTTTAACCCACAACGGTATTCACGGCCGGTTTTGTCTGACCATTGACGGCAACAACCGCTTTACTAATCTGCAGAAGCTTTAGCTTTAACTCTCCCCCGCTCCAACCACAAAACTCTCTCAACCAATGACGGATGGGAATAATAGAATGCCACGTACCAGGGGTGGGGAAACAGATTACTCAAATTTTCCCGGGCCAGTTTTACCAGCCCTGAAGCCAACTCCCGACCACTCCCCACCATGTCGATGGCAAATTGATCGGCCTGCCGTTCGTGACGGCGTGACCACCAACTACTGAGGGGTGTCCAGAAGAATCCGAGTAACGAACCCAACCAGCCCAGCACCAACACCTGTCCGGCAAATGAAAGCTGTTCCAATCCCAACCAACCGGGAAGAATCTGATTGTTCAGCACGGTAAACGCGACCCAGCAACTGAGTAGAGCCATAATCTGACTTTTGATCAACTGTTGTCGCAAATGACCGCAACGCCAGTGACCTAACTCGTGTGCCAGAACCGCGAGCAGTTCTTTATTATCCAGTTGTTCCATCAGCGTATCAAACAGGACCACCCGCTTCACCTTACCGATACCGGTAAAATAAGCATTGCTGTGACCACTGCGGCGGGAGGCATCAACCTGCAGAACTTTTCCGGCGTGGGCTCCTGCTTTTTCCAGCAGATCCCGAACATCAGATTCCAGATCTGCTTTTGCCAACGGGGTAAACTTAAAAAACAGCGGTTCAATCAGATAAGGAGACAAGTAGAGGAGAAACAATGAAATAATTGCCCAGAAACCCCAGACCCACAACCACCAGCTCTGCGGCGTCAGCTGTACCAGCCACAATGCCCCTCCAGCCAGCAGGCAGAACAGAATTGTACCGATCAGTAGTGATTTCAACAGATCACTGCACCAGAGTTTGAAACTCATCCGATTGAAACCAAATTTTTCTTCCAGGACAAAGTTTTTATACAGAGAGAAAGGCAAACCAACCAGTAGTTGAATCAATGCCAGCAGACCGAAGAACAACAAACCACCAACGATAAAATTATCGGAAAAACCGGCAATCAACTGATCGTACCAAGGGAGCAGTCCGCCAAACAAAAATACCAGGGTCAAAACAACCCCGACAATATCTTCAACAAAACCGACCCGGTCACCCGCCAGAGTATAGGCATCACTGTGATTGAGACGCTCCTCATCAATCTGTCCGGAAAAAACCTCAGGCAGAGGTTTCCTCCCCTTCTGTCGATGGCGGATATTAATCCAGTCGAGACTAAAACGGATTGCCGTCACCAGCAGATAAAGAAATAACAGTAGCAATTTCATCTATTGTTGACCCCTTGCAAGCCGTAGGAGATCCCCCTCTTCCGCCCAATCGGGCAGTTGCAAGCGAAGCTGTGAATTTGGCTGTCCGGCGGGGAGATCCTCTCCGGAAAAATTCTGAATTTTTTCGACCCGAAACTTTTGCTGGCACATTTTCGGACCGATCAGTTCAACTTCATCTCCGACCAGAAACCGGTTTCGCCCTTCGACCCAAAGCCCCTCTTCGTCACGTCGAACAAAACCGACAAAGTCGTGGGTACGAATATAGTGGGTATCGGCAGCATGAATTTTGGCATCCTCATGACCAAACAAAAACCCGGTATCGTAGG
>JAGLDI010000188.1 GCA_023145655.1 Desulfuromusa sp.
TAGAGATAAGCTTCTTGATTTCCTTGTGTCAATACTAAATAACACCAGAGGCACTTGCAAAACCCCTTAAATTCCAGCAACCGTCATTCCCGCGCAGGCGGGAATCCACTGGATCCCCGTTTTCACGGGGATGACGACTTTTGCAAGAGGCTCACCTTTAAGACATTAACTTCTTGTTGTGGGGGAAGTCCAAATATGATCAATCAGTCCCCACTGCCACCATTGGCTGGGGCTGCTGGTAATATCTTTTTCTAATTCGGCAACAGCTGCCAAAAGAGCCTCACAGGGATCTTCAGGTAAGCTTCGTAGTTCCACTGTAACCTTTCGGCCTGGACCTTTAGCGGCCCCGTAAATTACTCGAGCTCCAGTTTTACGACTGATTCGCTCAATTCCACGCGGTAGTGATAATTTACCACCGAGAAAAGGGGCTTCTAAGATATTTTTTTGCTGCGCTTCGTACAAATCAAAAAGGATAATGATTGTTTCCCCAGCTTTCAACCCTGAATATAGAGGCCGGATTGAATCACCAAGCATGACCCAGCGCCCCTTGGAAGCAGCGGTTGTTTGTTTCATTTTAAACGCAAGGTAGCCCCTTTCCACAGAGCTTAACCCAGGATTTCGTTCGTCGATAATCTGAGTCACCATCCCAATTTGCTCCCCAGAGACCCCCAATCCAGTACTCAACATAGTAGGACGACCGAAGTGCCCCATCGCTAAAATAACCCCCCTGCCGCCCTGCTGAGCCTGCTTCAAAACTTCAAGACCTTGAATATTAATGATTTGATGGCAATTTTTGGCAGTTATTTTTGATAAACGAAAAATATCGAGAATTTCTCGTGACATCATTTCACAATGATTCAGCCAATATTCCTCACGTTTCTCTGTTGATAAATCGGGAAAAACCGTACCGAGACCCCGTTGGTATGCATTGCGATTGTCGGCATTGATACGAGAATCGAAATACCCGATGATTTTAGCAATCCGGTAAGCAATGACCGCGGGGAAAAAAGCTAAAGGTCGAAACAGAACATAATAACGTATCCAGCGGAGAAACAATTTAGCCTTCATCGTAACTCTTATCTTCATCACGAATCCAACTATGGGGGACAGAAACGACACCTTGCTCAATATCATTTTGTCTTACAGTCACTTTAGCAACAGCATGGGCGAAGTCATAAACGTGAATACCTTTTTCACAGAGGAGAAATACGTATAGGTAGTACTCCCCCTTCAACAAAGGAAAAGAGTGAAAAATGACCTTCATCTCGCTATAGCCATCGCTGTTACGACTAATACTGAATCGGTCAATATGACTACCAGCACTGGTAATAACCCGCTCATTCTCGTCAGAAAAAACCACGCCAACAGCAGGGACAGCCCTAGACAAAGGAGACATAAAACCGACGCTAACAGATATGTCATCTTTCCTGCTAATAACATTTATATGTTTGTTTGGTTTCATGTCATTAACAGCAAGAGCTATTGAGGTGATTCGAGCACCTACATTCTCCCCATTGGCTACGCCTGCGGCTAAAGACTCCTCCGATTTCTTTTCTGGCAAGGTATTTTTTTCTGCTGTGTCTACTTTTGAATTCAAAAAATTACTATACGCGGAAGTTACCTCACCGGTCTCTCCCTTCTTTATGATTGTGCCACGATCCAACCAGACCGCATGGTCACAAATAGCATCTACTTGATACAGGGAGTGTGAACAAAATAAAATAGTTTTTCCCGCGGCCTTCAATTCCATAATCCGATCAAATGAGCGACGCGAAAATTCACCATCTCCGACAGAAAGAGCCTCATCAATAACCAAAATATCTGGATCAACATTGATCGCAACAGAAAAGGCCAAACGTACGTACATTCCACTTGAATAAGTTTTTACTGGCTGATCAACAAATTCCCCGATACCGGAAAAATTAATAATAGCATCCAGACTGGCTTTAATATCTTCAACGCTTAAGCCACTGAGTGCAGCACTCAAAAAAATATTCTCCCGACCAGTAAATTCAGGATTAAAACCTGCTCCCAGTTCCAAGAGCGCCGCAATACGCCCTTTGACAGAGATATCGCCCGATGTTGAATTAAGAGTTCCACAAACCAGCTGCAATAAAGTTGATTTACCCGACCCGTTCTGACCGACAATCCCGACAACTTCACCTGGTCTTATCTCTAAATCGATATTTTTCAGAGCCCAGAATTCACGAAAATATTGACGTCGCCCACGCATCAGCATCTGCAACAAACGGTCACGGGGTTTGTCATAAATCTGATAGCACTTTGACAAATTCTTTAAACTGATAACCGGTTCAGAGGACATCGGCAAAACCTTTACGAGTTTTCTGGAACCAGGCAAATCCACACCAAGAAAAAAAGAAGGTCAGTGCTGTCAACAACCCCAGGTTCATCCAATCAATAGAAACCCCAAAAATTAACAATCCACGAGCCTGCTCAATAATAAAAGTGAGGGGATTACTGTAAATCATAGGGTGGTATTTCTCTGGAATAGCTGATACGGGATAAAAAATCGGGGTCAGAAACATCATAGTTGTTATGACAATTCCAACGACTTGCGCAATATCACGGAGAAACACACCTAAAGAAGCCAGAAGCCAAGACAAACCCATAATTAAAAATGTTAAGGGGACAAGAACAACAGGAAACAGAAGCAAAGTCACATGGGGTACCCCAAAAACAAAAAAAGAAAAAATCAACCAGACAGCGAAGCTGATGATTGCATGAAAAAAAGCTGCTCCAAAGACCACTATTGGGAGGATTTCAAGGGGGAAGACGACCTTTTTTACATAATTCGTGTTGGCTTGAATTAACGTTGGTGCACGACTTATACATTCGGCAAACAGATTAAAGATGATCAGCCCGGCAAACAGAACCAGTGCAAATTCAGCTTTTGATTCACTACCAACCGTCCAGCGTGCCTTGAATATAATACTAAAAACAAAAGTGTACACCGCCAACATAAATACAGGATTAAAAAATGACCAGAGGATTCCTAGAAAAGAGCCTCGATAACGGCCAACCACTTCCCGATGAACCAAGCTTAAAATAAGGCGCCGATATTGCCAGAGACTGAGCAGAAGTGTTTTTGGTGCCACAGAATAGTTTTGCATCATACAATCTTTTCTTGACCTTCAGTCAATGATACTGGGAAAGGAAACGATACAAAATATAATCTTTCAGGTTAATAGATCAAACCGACAAACCAATAACATAGATCAACGAATCAACGATTGGCTCCCAACAACATAATCGAGTCGAATCCTGGCTTGTTCAATAGCATGCTCAGCATTAATCTGGTTAATTTCAGCTTGAGTAAGTCTTTTTTCAGCATTGAGAAGGTCATCCAGGGAGCTGACTCCAAGCTTTGTTGCCCGGTCGGCAAAATCGTAAGCTTCGCGTGCTGCAGCAACACCTATAACGGCACTGCTAATTTGACTTTCCCCTTCCAAAAGTCTCTCAAGATGAGTATTAACCTCTGTTTTAATGGTATTAATTTGCCGGGAGTTTTCATACTCAAGCCGCTTGATCAGCAGTTTTTGCTTACGGAAGGCAAAAATATTTTTACCGCCCTGAAATGGTCTCATACTGAGATTGAGGGAGAGGGTATAATAGTTTCGATCTTCCTCTGACAGGTAGTCAGTATCAAACTCACGCTGATAATCTGTCCAGCCAGCATCAAAGGAAATTCGGGGCAAGTTACGGGCTCTGATGGCCTTAATATCTTCACGAGCCATGGAAATATTCAATTGTGCAAGTTGCAGTTCAATGCGCTGCTCTAAGGCTTGTTCTAAACAACTTTCAGAGGTAGAACAATTGACAAAGGTGGGCTGTTGAAAATCCTCCCTAAGCACTGACTGGTGCAAATCCCCCCCAATAACCAGGAACTCATCTTCCGGCAAAGCGAGCCATTCCTTGAGGTTGGCTTTGGCGATAACTAAAGCAGCTTCGGCACTGACTAACTGTTGTAAGGAATTGGAATACTCAACATCAACTTCGAGTAAACGTAAACGGGGGGCAAGCTGCTGCTCGACCCAAGCCTGGGCAATTTTCTTTTGATTTTCCAGTCGCCCGACCGACTCTGCCCACCTGTTAACTAACTGCTCTTCCTTAAGGATGTCATTAAAACTCTGGCGAATTTTGAATACCAATTGCTGTTGCACATATTGTAATTCAAACTCACGATAGGTCCGGGATTGCCGTGCCTTACTCAATCCAGCCATGCCAGCCATACCGGTAAACAGGGGTTGCGTTAAGCGAACAGAAAAGCTGTCACTGTTCTGACTGAGATAATCAGTATCGTATCCGATACCACCATTATTAATTAATCGAGTATGACCATAATTAACACTCAGGGTTGGCAAAAAAGCTCCCCACGCCTCAGAAATCCCCTCTTCCGCCTCATCAATAGCCATCCGATAGGCCTTAACATGGGGGTTTACCTCTAGTCCCAAGTCAATACACTGCTGAAGGGATAAAGTTGCAGCACAAGTCAACGTAGGAATGATCGATAGCAGTAAAAAAGTAATAACACACACACACAATTTCATATTCTATCTTCTTAATTCTCGCGTAAAGCTCGGTCAAAGTTATCCTTGAGTGGCTCCAGGGCATAATCAAGGACGGTTCGTGGCTTGGTGCGGATAAAGACGGCTGCCGGCATCCCAGCGGTCAAATAGAGATCATTGTCATTTAATTCCTGTTTATCCAACTCTACATGGACAACGTAGCTTGGCTGATCACCATAAGCGGTTTTCTGCAAAATTCGGTCAGCTGAGATATAGATCACCTTCCCGACAATCTTTGGTGTCGTACGTGAAGAGAAGGCTAATAGCTGGACATCAGCCAACTGACCCTGCTGAATATGGGTAATATCAGCGACCATAATGTGACATTCAACAATCAGTGGGCTCTCCTTAGGAACAATATCCAGTATCGGTTGCCCCGGCTGAATAACCCCCCCTTCGGAGTGTACCTGAAGAGCAACAACTTCTCCACTAACAGGTGCTGTCACGCGCAAGCGATTACGTGCATCCTGAAGGGGCAAGAGTTTTTGTTCCAAGGCAAAAAAGGTTTGCTGAATCTCAGACAGGCGTGTAATAGCCTGCTGACGATATTCTGACTCTACGGTACTGATACGCAGTTCAAATTCGGCAACGCGCTCACGCAGTTCAGCTTGAGAGCCCCGCAATTGAGCCTGAGTCCCCTGCCGATCGGCCAAAGCACGGCGTAATTCCAAAATTCGGGTTTTATCAATGTAATTATCTTCGAATAAAACTAACTTGGCATCAAGTTCTTCCTGCAGAGTAGCACTGACCTGGTGCTCAGCAACCAATCTGTCATCAATACTACCAATCTGTTGATACAACTGATTGATCTGCTTACCCAACAGTGCTGTCTGGTTTTCCAGAGCGAGTCGACCAGCGCTGAAAACCTTTCTTGCCGAAGCAAGTAAACCAGAATAATTATCAGCTGGGATGGTCGCATCAGTCTCCTGCCAATCAGGCTGTTTCAACAGTTCCCGTTCCGCGATCAAACGCACTTTCTCAATTCTGGCTGCTGCAAGTTGCAGAAGTATTTGATCTGTTGCCGCAACAATCTGGGAGCTATCGAGAAGCAGCAAGGTCTGACCAACTTCAACCTGATCACCATTGCGTACCAGAATCTGACGGACAATCCCTCCCTCTAGATGTTGTACAGTTTTACGTTCGGTATCAACCCGCACTTCACCTGAAGCAATAACTGCTCCGGTAATCTCAGCAAAAGTAATCCAGAGGCCACCAATACCGAAAAATAGTCCAACAACAAATAAACCAGAAAAAATAATTTTTCTACTGTCGGCAAAACTGACATTCAGCTTCGGGGGAGGTGTGTTCTCATCCTCTATCTGCTGATAGTCTTCCTTAGTGATCCGATTCTTTTGCAACAGGCGTTGAAACAATGAGGGTGTTTTTTTTTCATTCATTATGTGAGGATTCCGTAAAAATAAACAATTTATATGTCGAATACAGGCAACAGACCGTTGATCTATCCGGCTGCCAATTTCTGCTGAGATTGAACTTCGAGCAGTTTCTTGAAGACTACATCGCGCGGGCCAAACATAGCAACCTGACCACTCTTTAACATCAGAATCTTATCAACACCGGTTAACATACCGGGATTGTGGGAAACGACAATCAAGGTCGTGCCCAAAGACTTCAACTTCAACCAAGAGTTGAGTAATGCTTTCTCCCCATCATCGTCCAAATTGGAATTAGGTTCATCAAGAACTACCAATTTCGGCTCACCATAGAGCGCACGAGCTAACCCGATTCGCTGCCGCTGCCCACCAGAGAGGGTGATTCCTCCCTCACCAATACGCGTATCGTAACCCTGCGGAAAATTCAGAATCAACTCATGTACATCAGCCAATTCTGCAGCAGCGATAACTTTTTCTGAATCGACCTCATTTAAACGTGCAATGTTTTCTGCCACAGTCGCAGAAAACAGTTCAATATCTTGGGGAAGGTAACCGATGTAGGGTCCCAGTTTTTCTTGATCCCAGCTATAGATATCTGCACCATCCAACCGCACGGCTCCACCACTAGCAGGCCAGATACCAAGTAATAAGCGACAGAGTGTCGATTTACCGGCTCCGGACGGACCAATTAATCCCAGAGATTCACCTGGCTGCAAAGAAAAGTTGATATCACGCAGGATATAGTTTTTTTTGATCGCAAAGCTAACGTGCTCAGCAGCCAACTGCCCTCTAGGCTCAGGTAAATCCATACTTTCAACGGTACCTTCATTGGCAAGCATCTCATTCAAGCGTTTCCAAGCACCCCGCGCCTCAATCATCATCTTCCAAGAACCAATACCCATCTGTACCGGAGCCAAAGCACGACCCATGATAATCGATGAGGCAATCATAACCCCTGCAGTCGATTCCCCCTTAAGGGTCAACCAGGCACCGACGCCATAAATAAAAACCTGCATCGATTGCCGCAACCACCCGGATAAAGACTGAATCAACCCGGAACGACGGCTCGCCTGGGTCTGCAACTTCATAACCGTATCATTAAGATCCTGCCAGCGGTTCGTAATCCCTGCGAGCATCCCCATACTGCGCACGGACTGGGCGTTACGCCGTGAGGCTTCGACAAATTTCATCGAGAAGCCATTAACCGTATTTGCAGCATCCAAGGGCTTACGGCTGATTTTTTCATTGATCAATGCAAGAATAATCAACGTCACAGCTCCAGCTGTTGCAACTAACCCCATTAACGGATGAAGAAAGTATATGACCGCGAGAAACAGTGGTGTCCAGGGAATATCAAACAGAGTAAAGATGGCATTGCCACCAAAGAAATTGCGCAGCACATTAACGTCGCGAAGAGTAGCCTGATCCTGCTGTGTCCCAGTTAATGCTGCCCGCTTGAGTAAATCGTCGAGGACATTTCGACTGAGAGCCTGATCAATCGCAACACCACAACGCACCAGCAAGCGTGAACGAATAAATTCAAGAAACGACATAATAATCAGGGCGGTTACCGCGGCAAAAGTAAGCACATAGAGAGTAGGCATGCTGTAACTGGAAAGCACCCGATCATAAATTTGCAGCATATAAATAGGAAATGTCAGCTGCAACAGATTAATAAACATACTAAAAAAGACCCCATACAGTAAATAGGGTCGCCATTCTTTGAGATATTTCTTCATTAAAAACAACTAGCTCCCAACATAAA
>JAGLDI010000189.1 GCA_023145655.1 Desulfuromusa sp.
AGGGTTGACGCCGGGGTGATCATCCATGAATCACGTTTCACCTATCAGCAACATGGATTAACACAGATTCTTGATCTGGGAGAATGGTGGGAAAAAGAGAGCGGCTATCCGATCCCCCTGGGGGGAATCTTGGCCAAAAGGAGCTTAGGAACAAAGCTGATCCAACAGATCGATACAGCATTATGTCAAAGCATCCAATATGCCTATGCTCATCCTGAGGAGCCGCAAAACTACATCAAGCAATATGCACAGGAATTAGATGAGGATGTGATCCGCAACCATATTGAACTTTACGTCAATGATTTTTCTCTCGACTTGGGAGAAGAGGGGATTCAGGCCGTTACCTCTCTATTGGACCGAGCTGAGGAGCGGGGAATCATCCCCGCATCTCAATTGCCACTGTTTGCTGAATGATGGGATTCGTTATTCGGTTATTATGGGACAAGGACGAATCTACTCAACCAATATGAACAGCCTTGATAAACTTGGCACCAACCGCATCATCGACTTTCTGTAGAGTTTCTTCATCAACAGGAGAATCGACAGAAAAAACCACCATCGCCTCACCCGCTTTTTCCTGCCGACCCAGACTCATGTTCCCGATATTGACATTCGCTTCACCAAGAATTGTTCCGATCTTACCGATCAAGCCCGGACGATCCTGATAATTAATCACCAGCATATGTGCCTCTGGGCGGAAATCAATACCAAAATTACGCATTTTAACAATCTTTGGAATCCCCTCAAACAGGGTTCCGGCAATGGTGCGGCTCCCCTCGCTACTATCGAGGGTTAAGGTGATCAGATTGGAAAAAGAATCTGTTTCTGTTGAACGAACCGATTCAACCTCAATCCCCATTTGGTGAGCGATCAGGCTGGCATTGACCATATTGACTTCCTGATCAGAACAATGATTCAACAGAGCAGCAAGCCCGCAGACACTGAGTGGAGCACAATCAAACCGAGCCAGTTTGCCATTGTAGGTAAAGGTGATTTTATTCGGATTCGGTGGCGCCAATTGAGAAATAAAGTTGCCCAGGATAGAGATCAGTTCCATAAATGGCTTCATATGCTCCATCTGATCAGGATCAAATCGGGGAATATTGACCGCATTGGCAAGGGGTCGACTATCAACATAATTGACAATTTCCTTACTGACATCAACGGCAACGTTCTTCTGTGCTTCAAAGGTATTAGCTCCCAGATGGGGAGTCACCAGCATATTAGGCTGGGCAATTAACTTTTTCAGGACATCCGTTGTCGGGGGTTCCTGGCTCCAGACATCAAAAGCGGCGCCAGAGCTTTTACCACTCTCCAAAGCGTCCAGCATGGCAGCTTCATTGATGATCCCACCACGGGCACAATTGATGATGATCACCCCATCCTGCATTCCGTTGAAGTGTTCAGCGGAAACCAGATCACGAGTTTCATCATTGAGCGGGGTATGAACGGTGATGATATCGGAAAAGCGGATAATATCTTCCAATGGCAATAATTTGACTCCGAAATCATCGGCCCGTTTTTCAGAAATATAGGGGTCATAGGTGATCACTTCGGCTTCAAACGCTTTGCAACGTCTGGCCACCCGACCTCCAACCTTACCCAGACCAATAATTCCAACGGTTTTCCCTTTTAACTCTCGACCGGTGAAAGGGGCCCGTTGCCATGCGCCACTTTTCAGACTGCTGTTCGCAACCGGAACATTACGACAGAGGGAGAGCATAATCGCCATGGTATGTTCTGCTGCTGAGTTTACGTTTCCATAGGGTGCGTTGACGACAATAATTCCTTTGCTGCTGGCAGCATCGACATCAACGTTATCAATTCCGACCCCGGCCCGGGCAACAATCTTTAACTTATGGGCATGATCAAGAAGAGCTTGATCAATCAGGGTGCCACTCCGGGTAATAATCGCCTCATAGTCACCAATTATCTGGTGCAGTTCAGGGACAGAAAGTCCGAGCCTTTTATCAATCTGAATGCGTGGATCTTCAGTTAATGGCAGCAGACCACTCGCAGAAATTTCATCGGTAATAAGTACTTTCATCTTGAACCTTCCTATCCAAATAGAGATCAATATGACTCGGCAAACAAATTCTAAACCCAACCGGAGCGGTGGGATTTTATGACCATCGCCAAAACATGTCAATCGCGAACCGTAAATCAAAGCTGAAGTAAAAGGAAAAAAAACCAAAATCATGAGCTCTGCCATCAAGATTCCAAGAGCACCAAGGAATGATAAAACCTCTTTTTTGGTTTTAGAATCTTAAAAACAATTTTGACTTTGTTCTTCCTGGAGAACCCGGAGTCTTGGTGACTATTTTAGATTTTAGCTCAGGGGATAAGCATCACATCATCCAGATAAATTGTTCGGGGCGCTGTCAATTTCCCGACAAACACCCCCATCCCGGCAATTCGACTCAAATCAAGCATTCGATCTTTGGGTGCAGAGGCAACTTTAGCCAGAGAAACCTGCAGAGCATTCCAGCCAGGGACAATCTTAAAACTGCTATTGAACCGATCGCTATAGACATTATTACGGGCATTCTTATGCTTGGAATGATACTGATCATGAATTCTAAAATGGAGTAGCAAAGGCTCCTGGTCAGGATTGAAGACCTGTAAACTGACCGAACGGTAGGCGCTCCAATCTCTCGGGAAATCCTTAAGGCCAATCCCGGAGTAGCGCTGGGTAGTTAAATCGAGACGAAGAGAAGAGCCACCACTAAAAGAAACCGTATCATCCCGGATCCGTTTTGCACTGCAACTCCAGCGACTTGTTTCCAGTGGGGTTTCAAAGCCCGACAAAAGGGGAAATTGACGAAATGCGATAGTGTCATCGATAATAACTTTGACTACCGGCAGCAGACTCCATAAAAAAATCAGGAGAACTGGCACCCGCAAGAGTCTTAACTTCCAGGCGACAAGGGTTCTTCTTGATTCGGCAAAAAACACCACCCCCAATAGACCACCGATGAGATCGTTACCCAGATCCTGCCAAGCGGCCTCACGACCGATTTGGCTTTGAATTAACTCGGTAAGTCCACCAAGGACAAAAGCGAGGAGAAGAACTTCAAGTATCTGACGCAAAAACGACTGGTTCGACCGCCAACTAACGTAGAGATAAGCCCACAGTGCAAAGCAAAATAGATGACCCACCCCCCAGATATAACGAAAACTGCGCAGGGTATAGGTATCCGGGCCACCAACAAATAAGAGAGTTGCTGCAACCAGGGCTAAAACCCAAAGAATATAACTGTTTTTACCGAGTAACGGTCCCATTCAGCCCCAACTGTAAAGAAATTCGACATTTATAGGATCAGCGTTGATTATCTACTAATTGAGAATAATTTGCAGAAAAAAATAAAACTTTACCTTTTCAACCATTTTTAAAAACTGAGATAACACAGCAAGTTAGAACCGGGGGAGACCAGATGTGGAAACAACCCATCTCAATCCACTCAGACAGGTATAAAATTTGCAAAAGCTTATGTCATATGAGACAATAGAAACCGTCAGATCAGCAACTTAGTTGTAGTTTCATTTTAGTTTTGGTAGAGAAAATCACCGTCGGTACCAAAGGAGCACCCAAATGGAAAGTCGAGTTGAATATAGTCCGGTTCGGGCCCACCAACGCTTTAAAGCGGTGGAACGGGCGTTGGTTCTGGTCGATCAAGGTCCTGAATCTCTCCCTTATCACATTCTGGATATCAGTGAAGGTGGTCTGTCATTCCGCTATCTGGGAAAAAAGATAAAGCGCTCAGAAGTCAAAAAAATCAGCCTTTATCACGATTATCAATTAATTGTTGATGACATCCCGATCAAGGCAATCTCTGACTACCGCCTGCAGGATAACATCATTCAGGTTCGGCGGGGGAGTATCCTGTTTAAAAATCTGGACTCCGAAAAACATAGCAAACTAGAAACTTTTATTAAAAGCTACACCGAAGCACCATTACCAATTGCGTAATTTTTTCAACTAAAAAAGTCCAAAGCCACCCGTAATTGCTTTATTGCGGGTGGTTTTTTTGTGTCCACAAGGGGACTGATCTTCGGGCTGACCCCAATCATCAAAAACCAATAAAAAAAGCAGAACCATCTGCATGGCTCTGCTTTTTTACTCAATATTTATCTGAAGAATTATTTTTTGATCTTCCTTCTATAAAGTGCCAGACCAATCAGACCAGAACCCAAAAGAACCATGGTGGCCGGCTCCGGAACAGAAGCAGGGGCAGAACCATCAATCGCATCATTTCCACAGGACATGGTCCAATGGACATCCAACCCAGTGAAATCGAGCCCATAAATGTCGTCCAAATTAAAACTAACCATTCGATAATAGGAATCACCAAACGATCCTGCGTCGTTTGTGATATCCCCAGTAAACAAAGTACCGCTAGCCATAGCAAAGGGGTTAGATACGGTGTGACCTGAATAAACGCCATTATTCCAACCAGTCACAAACCCAAAGAAACTCTCCACTTTATACAGACCCTCGGCGTCTGGTCCTAAAACATTCCCATAATAATCTTCAGTATACAGACCAAAATCAAAAGCATATTCGTAGGTAGAATTATCACCATCAAACGACAAGGCGAGATCACCAGCATAGTAATCTTTATTACTAACGGTAACCTTACCAGTCTCGACATCAAACCCGGTCTGTAGTCCTATTGAAAGGACACTACCCGCCTGTTTGTAAAAAAGATACTCAGCATCAAA
>JAGLDI010000019.1 GCA_023145655.1 Desulfuromusa sp.
GAAAGACGAAATCACGGGTGAATTCTTCTTTCAGATCGAGGATATGGCAGGAGCATGCCCCGGTGTTTTTAGCTTTTTCGGGAATGCCGTCGAGCTCTTCTCCCTGACCGAGATCGGCACAAAAAGCGACAACTTCACAATCATATTCTTCCACCAGCCACTTGAGGATAATCGAGGTATCCAGTCCACCAGAATAGGCGAGAACTACTTTTTTGACGTCTTCTTTTTTAATCATTTTCTTTTCTCCTAAGTTGTTATGTAGATGGTTAAGTAAATACTTCGTCCTACAAGGCTTGGTTCTTTGACAGGGGTGAAGACATACACAAGTATGTCGAAGTCCTGACAAAGAACCGTAACGCAGTAGGGCGGATTATTTACGACGCCATCAGAGTTTGATTACGTAGGTATCAGCCATACGATCATGCAGACCCTGTTTCTGATCATCAAAGGCAACCATCAGGTAGCCTATGCCGAAAATAATTCCCGAAATAAATTTTGCCGGGATTTCACGAAATGCCGCCCGACCGTAACTCAAGGAAGATCCATCGCAGCGAATCACCTTGATTCTCAATACCATCTTCCCGGGAGTTTGTCCGCAATATCCGGTAAAAAAAACGTAGTAGATAAAACTGAGGGCAAATCCAAATAATTGGACCAAAATAGCCATGTCTTCCGCACTACCACTGTTGTTAGCAATGCCAATGACTGCCAGCAGTGTCCCTAATAAAAACTGCAGGATAAAAACAATAAAAATATCAATAAAAGTTGCAACCAAGCGCATCCAGAAACCCGCTTTAGGCAATCCATCAATCTTTGACCGGGTCGAGACAGATGCTTGAGCCGGATCGGGTTGCCTTTCTGCAAGCAGCTGTTCCTGAGTGACAGTCGCCTCTTCAACTTTCTCCAGAAGGGGAAAACTCTGTTTACACTTCGGGCAGTTGACCTTAGTGATATCCACCGGCAATTTAGCAGCATCAATCTGCTTACTGAAACCACAGTGGGGACAAGTTATCTGCATCGGTTAACGTGCCATTAATGTTGCCAAAATCGCCTTCTGGACATGCAGGCGATTTTCAGCTTCGTTGAAAATAATTGATTGTTTCCCCTCGACAACTGCATCGGTGATCTCTTCGTCACGGTGGGCGGGGAGACAGTGCATAACGACAGCCTCCGGATCTGCCAGCTTAAGCAGTTCTGAATTGATTTGAAACCCGCCGAAAGCCTTCATCCGCTCTTCCTGCTCCGCTTCATGACCCATACTGGCCCAGACATCGGTATTGAGAACATCTACCCCTTCGGCTGCTTCACGTGGATCATTGGTCAGGAGGATTTTTGCCCCGGCTTTTTCTGCCAGAGAAACAATCTTGCTATCGGGTTCATAGCCTTTCGGGGTAGCAATGCGTAGCTCAAAACCAGCGACAGCGGCAGCATTGATCCAGCTGTTCGCCATGTTATTGCCGTCACCAATCCAACAATACTTCAGCTTGCGATAATCCTCTTTATGCTCAGTAACGGTAAACATATCGGCAACCAGCTGGCACGGGTGATAGAGATCACTTAAACCATTAATTACCGGGATATAACTATTTTCCGCAAATTCTTCCAGTGCTGCATGGGAATAGGTTCGTGCCATCACCCCGTCACAATAACCGGACATCACTCGGGCCGTATCCTTGATTGGTTCCCCACGACCCATCTGGGTTGTTCCGGAATGGAGAAACAATGCGTGCCCGCCAAGTTGAAACATCCCGACCTCAAAAGAGACCCGGGTCCGGGTTGAACTTTTTTCAAAGATCATCCCTAGAGTTTGTCCCTCGAGCAGATGATGGGGAGTTCCCTCCTGCTGTTTTTTCTTCAGCTCTCTGGTCAGAGAAAAAATCGCCTCCAAATCATCCAGAGACCAGTCAGATAATGCAAGAAAGTCTTTATTCATTTTATTCTCCTACATAAATACAGGGACTATTTAATCTGCGGACAGGTACTCGTTACGTGTCCCGAGATTACTACTCAAAACTATAATTTTTTAAAAATCCCGTCCAAAATTTCAATCATCTGATCGATCTCTTTTTCGGTCACGATCAGTGGTGGTACAAAGCGTAAGATTTTTCCAGCGGTACAATTAATCAACAATCCTTGATCAAGGGCGGTTTTGACAATTTCACCCCCCTCGATGGTCAGTTCCATCCCCACCATTAATCCACGTCCGCGAACTTGAACAACAAAAGGGTATTGAGTCTGTAATTGCTCCAGTTTAGTTCGCAGGTAATCTCCCATGGCGACACTATTTCTCAGAACATCACCATTGAGGAATACCTTCATCGCAGCAACTGCGGCGGCAGCCAAAAGGGGATTGCCCCCAAAGGTGGAACCGTGAGTTCCGGGTCCGAGGGCCACAGCGTACTTTTCTCTGACAACCATAGCACCGATGGGTGGCCCTGCTGCCAGCGCTTTAGCCAGTGTCATCACATCGGGTTCGACATTATCATGCTGATAAGCGAACAGTTTTCCGGTTCGGCCAAGCCCGACCTGAACTTCATCAAAGATCAGCAGTAATTCATTCTGATCGCACAGTTCCCGGACTGCTTGGAGATATCCAGCCGGCGGGATGTTAATTCCCCCTTCACCCTGGATCGGTTCGAGCATAATGGCGCAGGTTTTCGGGCTGATAGTTGCTTTAATTGCTTCAATATCGCCGAACGGGACATATTTGAACCCCGGTAGCAGCGGACCAAAACCATTGCAGATTTTTTCTTGATTGGTCGCACTGATTGTCGCGATAGTCCGCCCATGAAATGAATTTTCAGCCGTAATAATTTCAAATCGATCATCACCATAGTTATCGAGACTCTGTTTTCGTGCCAGTTTCAGAGCGGCTTCGTTGGCTTCAGCTCCTGAATTACAGAAAAATACCCGGTCACCGAATGAGTGTTCACAGAGAATTTCTGCCAGTTCAATCTGTTGCGGAATATGGAAAAAATTGGAGCAATGGAGCAGTTTTCCCGCTTGATCCTGCAAAGCAGCAACCACTTTGGGGTGACAATGACCGAGGTTATTGACGGCAACACCGGCAAGAAAATCGAGATATTTTTTACCATCAATATCGGTCAACCAGCACCCTTCTCCGCTTGCAGCAACCAACGGATAACGTCCGTAGGTTTTAGCAACATGGGTCAAGCCCCGGTCGATCCAGCTCTGTGAGTTGCCCATCAGTTATACCTCGCCACCACGGTCCCAATCCCTTTGTCGGTAAACATCTCCAGCAGACAAGCGTGTTCCATCCGACCATCAATGATGTGGGCTCGGGTAATCCCATCCTCAACGGCATCGACACAACAGTTCACTTTCGGAATCATACCGCCGGAGATAGTGCCGTTGTTAATCAAATCGGGAACCCGCTGGATATCAATAGTGGAAATAAGTTTTCCTTGCTTGTCTTTAACCCCTTCGACATCGGTCAACAGGATCAATTTCTCTGCTTTGAGGGCTCCGGCAATTCTTCCGGCAACCAGATCGGCATTGATATTATAGGTTTCACCATTGAGGCCGCCGCCGATGGGAGCAATGACCGGAATGAAGTTGTTTTCTTTTAGACTTCTGATAATAGTCGGGTCGACCCGTTCAACTTCGCCGACCATGCCGATATCAATAATTTCCGGTGTCAGGGTGTCGGGATTGATAGCTGTCATTTCCAGCTTTCTAGCTTGAATCAAGCCACCATCCTTGCCGGTAATACCCACAGCATTACCACCATGGCGATTGATATTGGTCACAATCTCTTTGTTGACTTTGCCACCAAGAACCATTTCGACAACATCCATGGTCGCACTATCGGTCACCCGCATCCCCTGAATAAAATGGCTCTCAATCTTCATTGCCTCAAGAACCTTGCCGATTTGCGGACCACCGCCATGAACCACAACCGGATTCAGACCGATATATTTCATCATAATGACATCGCGGGCAAACCCTTCTTTCAGGTGTGCTTCTACCATGGCATTACCACCATACTTAATGACGATGGTTTTCCCGTAAAAACGCCTGAGCCAGGGGAGTGTTTCCATCAGCACATTGGCTTTTTCGATCAGTTCTTCCATTGCCATTATCTTATAACCTTTTTATCGAATGATGAGTCACCATCATAAAATGGCTAAGCAAAAATTTTGTCCCACAAGGCGTAGTGGTTTTTCATGGGTGAAGACCTACATTAGGTAGGTCGAGGTCATGAAAAACCGCTGCAACGCAGTAGGTCGGACTTTTTGCGACGCCATCATAAAATGTAACGCGACAGATCCTCGTCCTGACTGATTTCTGCCAGTCGCTGCTGAACATCTTTGGCCCCAATATTCACTTTCTTTTCCGTAAGCTCCGGAGCGGTAAAGGAGAGATCCTCCAGAAGCTTTTCCAGAATTGTGTGGAGACGTCTTGCACCAATATTCTCGGTCCGGTCATTGACAGTTTTGGCAATCTTTGCCATTTCGTGAATAGCTTCATCGTCAAAATCAAGCTGAATCGATTCGGTATTCATCAACTCTTTGTATTGACGAATCAGGGCATTTTTCGGCTCAGTGAGGATCCGATAAAATTCTTTTTCACCCAGACTGTCCAATTCAACCCGGATCGGAAAACGCCCCTGCAATTCGGGAATCAGGTCAGATGGTTTAGCTGTATGAAATGCCCCGGCAGCAATAAACAGGATATGATCAGTTTTGATCGAACCATGCTTGGTACTGACGGTACTCCCCTCAACAATCGGGAGGATATCCCGCTGAACTCCCTCACGGGAAACTTCGGGTCCGTGGGTCCCTTCGCGGCTGGCAATCTTATCTATTTCATCGATAAAGATAATCCCATTCTGTTCTGCCCGTTCACGGGCCAGAGTCGTGACATTTTCCATATCGATGAGCTTTTCTGCCTCAGATTCAATCAGACTTTCACGTGCCTCGCTGACCTTAATCCGCTTACTTTTGGAGCTTTTGGGGAAAAGATTACCGAACATCTCCTTGATGTTCATCCCCATCTCCTCATTTCCCTGCGGGGTAAAAACCCCCATGGCCGGCATGCTGCTCACCTCTATTTCCAACTCAACAAAACGTTCTTCCATCTCACCCAACCGCAGCAGTTTCCGCAAGCGATCACGGGTATGTTGTCGCTGTTCCTGTTTGTCGGGTGATTGATCTGTTTCACCAGGAAGAAGCAGGTCGAGAAGGCGCTCCTCAGCATTCGCCTCCGCTTTGAGTTGCATCTTTTTTGTTTCTTCTTCTTTGACCATATGGATCGCCAGTTCCAACAGATCACGAACCATACTTTCAACATCACGCCCGACATAGCCAACTTCAGTAAACTTGCTTGCCTCAACTTTGATAAATGGAGCCTGTGCCAGCTTGGCCAATCGCCGGGCAATTTCGGTCTTTCCCACCCCGGTTGGACCAATCATGATGATATTTTTAGGGGCGATCTCATCACGCAACTCAGCCGGAACCTGCTGGCGGCGCCAGCGATTTCTCAAGGCAACTGCTACTGCACGTTTTGCGTCATCCTGGCCGATAATATAGCGGTCAAGTTCAGAAACGATCTCTCTGGGGGTAAAATTATTCACTTAATAACCTCAATAGAAATATTGTCATTGGTATAGATACAGATATCGGCAGCAATTCGCAGCGACTGGTCGACAATTTTTTCCGCATCCAGATCAGAATGAGCCACTAGCGCCCGGGCAGCAGCCAGAGCAAAGCTTCCGCCAGAACCAATTGCCGCAACTCCATCATCAGGTTCAATAACATCGCCAGCCCCGGAAATAACCAGAGTGACATCCTTGTCGGCAACAATCAGCAGTGCTTCCAGCCGACGGAGAATTTTATCCGTGCGCCAGTCTTTGGCCAGGGCGACCGCCGCGCGAGAAAGATTACCGCGATATTCCTGCAGTTTTGCTTCAAATTTTTCGAACAGGGTAAAGGCATCTGCAGTGCTTCCGGCGAAACCGGCGAGAACCTGATCCTGATAGAGACGCCGTATTTTTCTGGCGCCGTGTTTCATCACCGTGTTACCCAAACTGACCTGCCCATCACCGGCCAAGGCGACTTGCGAGTCATGTCGTACACAGCAGATTGTCGTCCCTTTAAACATAGATAACTCCAAAATAATCGGATCATTGATAAACAATGATAGATAGCATAAAAAGATGGTGGAAACAAAGGATTTAAAGTGATCAGAGGCAGGTGAAACAAGTGGCTGTCCGGGAATTTTTAATCAGGCAGGGGAAATTGAATCGTCACCAGGCTCCCCTGTTGGGGGCGGCTTTCAATCAACAGTTGCCCCCCCATACTGGAGATAAAATCGCGGGCATAGTGGAGGCCGAGACCGAAGCCCCGAACCTGTCCCGTCTGGTCAGGATCAACCTGATAAAATTTATTAAATATTTTAGTCAACTCAGATGCTGAAATGCCAATTCCGGTATCATTAATCAACAATTTAAGTCGGCCATCTTCCAACTTTGTTTCAAGAGTGACAACTCCACCTTCCGGAGTAAACTTGATCGCATTATCAAGAATGGCACGAATCGAAAAAGCAATCCGCTGTTGATTCAGCATCAATAGAACAACCGCCTGTTGTGGTTTAATCAGGTTTTCCAGGCTTACTTTTCGCTTGAGTGCTGCGGGCTGCAGAGACAATATAATCTGCTCGGCAAAGGTCCATAGATTAACTGGCTCAAGCGTTATTTCCTGCTCCTGCAGAGTTGCATCACTGAAATAGAGCAAGTCTTGAATCAACTGCTCCAGGTGAGCTGTCTCAGTCTGGACCATAGCAACCACCTGCTTAAAATTATCATCATCCGGACTCTCAACCCCCTCAGCAATATTCTGAATAAACAGAGAGATTGCCGTTGCCGGAGTTTTCAATTTATGCGAGATCAACCCGAGAAAGTCATTTTTCAGCTGGTCAATCCGTTTTAAATCGGCCAGTTCTAGACGAAGTTTCTGTTTCTCAAAAAATTTTTCAACCGTCGTGCTGAGTTGCAGAATATCGATCGGTTTATTGATAAAGTCATCTGCCCCCGCTTTGAGAGCATTGAGAATGAGATTTCTATCGGAATAACCAGTCATCAAAATGACCGCCTGATCGGGCTTCTCACCTTTTACTTTTTGTAATAATTCCAAGCCATCCAAATTCGGCATCATAATGTCACATAAGACCAGATCAACATCTTCCGTTTCCAAAATTCGGAGCGCTTCAAGACCATCGCCCACTTGAAGAACCCGATAGTTTTCCAGGACTTCACCACAAAGATTACGGATAATCGGTTCATCATCCACGCAAAGAATGGTTTTGGGCTGATGCTGATAATCTGATCCGGAAAATGACATTTCAGGTTATGACTCCCAGTTAAAGATGCTGACTCTGGTTGGTTTTTCCCTCCAGATTAAATATAACCGGAAAGACAGGGATGTCCAGTTCCGTAGTTATTCTTAGCGGATATTGGTACTCAATTATTGCTGGTCTCGACGATAGAGATATTGCTGAAATCAGACAAAGTTCTCTCTGCTCGATTGCGCTCGGATATTATTACGTGCCCCCTCGAAATATGAATTTTCACAAAACGAAATTAACCAATAATTTTCTTCAACTGCTCCGGTGCCGCTTGCAACAACTCTTCAATCTTATCGGTATTCGAACCACCTGCCTGAGCCAGTTCAGGACGACCACCACCACGACCGCCGACAATTTCGGCGAGGGGTTTAATCAGATTGCCCGCTTTAACCCGGTCGGTCAGGTCTTTGGTGACGGCAACCAGCAGAGACACTTTATTATCGGCATCAGCAACCAGAACCAATACACCGGAACCGAGTTTATCGCGAAGTTGATCAGAAAATTCCCGCAACCCTCTACCATCAGCATCGGGAATTTTCACGGCGAGCAGCTTGATATCTTCGACCAGTTGGACCTGATCGATCAACTCACCACTGCGATCAGCATTGGCTTTTGCCTGGAGCTGTTGCAACTCTTTCTCGGTCTCTTTCTGTTGCTCCACCATTCTCTGCAACCGTTGTTCAAGCTTTTGCGGATCACTTTTGACCAGCTCCGCCAACCGTAGCAGGACCTGTTGCTGCTGTTGAACCAGAGTTAATGCCGCTGCTCCGGTCACCGCTTCAATCCGGCGAACCCCGGCAGCAATTCCCCCCTCACTCAAGATACGAAACAGTCCAATATCCCCGGCAGCACTGGCGTGAGTTCCACCACACAGCTCCATACTGTAGTCACCGATATTAACCACCCGGACAACATCACCATATTTTTCTCCAAACAGTGCCATCGCCCCGGCTTCACGGGCAGCATCGGCACTCATTTCCCGGTTTTCAACCTGAGCATTAGTACGGATCTGCTGATTGACTTCAATTTCGATCTGGCTTAATTCTGCAGCTGAAACAGGGGAGAAATGGGTAAAGTCAAAGCGGAGCCGTTCCGGGGTAACCAGTGAACCCGCCTGTTTAATATGATTCCCCAACAATTTTTGTAGTGCTGCCTGCAGCAGATGGGTAGCAGTATGGTTAAGGATAATCTGCTGCCGTCGCTCGATATCCACCTTGATTGTCGCCTGGACACCGGTTTTAATCGCTCCGGTAACAACTTCGCAGATATGGACACAGAGGGTGGGAAGGGGCTTCTTGGTGTCGATAATCCGCAGCGTGGCTTCGGTCGTTACGATGGTCCCTGTATCACCAACCTGCCCCCCCGACTCCCCGTAACATGGCGTCACTGAGGTGATCACTTCAACAGTTTCGCCGCAGCTGGACTCTTTGACCAATTCTCCTTGACGGAGCAGCGCCAGAACTGCACCAAAGTCTTCCTGCTTGGTATAGCCACTGAATTCGGAGTGGATTCCCTGCTCTACTAACTGCTTATAGATACCTGAAACTGCCTCTTCGCCAGAACCCTTCCAGTGTTTTCTCGCCTTTGCCCGTTGCTCCTCCATACAGGATTTAAATCCGTCTTCATCAAGGCTGTAACCATCTTTTTCGACAATATCAGCGGTCAGATCGACGGGGAATCCATAGGTATCATAGAGCTTGAAAACTGTTTCACCGGGGATAACCACCTGTTTTGCAGCGGTGAGTCGGGCAATCTCTTCCTGTAGGATTCTGAGCCCGTTGCCTAAGGTCTGGATGAAACGTTCTTCTTCATTCTGGACAACTTTGGTGACAAAATCGATCCGTTTTGCCTCTTCGGGATAGGCCCCTGCCATGGACTCAAGGACAAATACAGCGGTTTTAAACAGAATGGGATCTTCAAAACCAAGCATTTTGGCATGCCGCATCGCCCGGCGCATAATCCGACGCAATACGTAACCGCGCCCCTCATTGGAAGGGAGAACTCCGTCGGCAATCAGAAAAGCGGTGGCACGACTGTGGTCGGCCATCACCCGCATCGAAACATCATTTTCCTCATTATCGCCATAGGTTTTACCCGAAAGCTTTTCAATATAAGTAATAATGATGCGGAGCAGATCGGTATCGTAATTTGATTGCACCCCCTGCATCACTGTGGCAAGGCGTTCCAACCCCATCCCGGTATCGACAGCTGGTTTGGGGAGTGGGACCAGGGTGCCGTCAGGCTGACGGTTGTACTGCATAAAGACGTTGTTCCAGATTTCCATATAGCGGTCACAGTCGCAGCCAACCGTACAGGTGGGTGAATCACAACCAATTTCTGCCCCATTGTCATAAAAAATTTCCGAACAGGGGCCGCAGGGGCCGGTATCACCCATCGACCAGAAATTGTCCTCTTCAAAACGAAAAATTCGTTCCCTGGGAACCCCTTCCTGATGGTGCCAGATATTTGCCGCTTCATCATCGTCGGTATACACAGAAACATAGAGGCGATCTTTATCCAGCCCCATATCGACTGTCAGAAATTCCCAGGCGTAGGCAATCGCTTCCTTTTTGAAATAATCGCCGAAGGAAAAATTACCGAGCATTTCGAAAAAAGTGTGATGCCTAGCAGTACGCCCGACATTTTCCAGATCATTATGCTTACCACCAGCCCTCACACATTTTTGTGATGTGGTTGCTCGCACATAATCCCGCTTTTCATCCCCCAGAAAACAGTCTTTAAACTGGTTCATCCCCGCATTGGTAAACAAGAGCGTGGGATCATTATGGGGGACCAGAGAAGAAGAAGGGACAATCGTATGACCGCGATCTGCAAAATATTTGAGGAATTTGGCACGAATTTCATTTCCGGTGATCATTGTAGCAACCTTTCAGTTTTTGTGACAAAGGCAGTAAAATATTTCAGATGAATTATGAATGTGGGATATTAATCCAAGACGCTGGATTTGAAAAGGATTTTAAGTGAAATTTAAGCTGAAAGCTATTTGTGGGGCTTCTTCGGGTCGCATAAATGGCTGTTACAGAGAAGTCATCAGCTCCACACACATAAAGTTCAGCCAAACCTTGCGGGTTAGTCTCTTCAGCTGGGTCAGGCGATCAGGAAAGAGCTGGCTGATTAAGCCCGACCCTGTTGCTGTTGCTCCCATCTGAGAAATAATCCTTGCCAGCACTTCAGAACACATGTTAGCAAGGCGGACTTTTTATCCACACTCTTATCTTTTTTTTGCAGGCTTTTTCATGATTCATTTGACAAATATCACCAAGCAACATGGCAATCGGGTGCTGTTTAAAAGTGCCGCTTTCCAGATTCTCCCCGGTAGCAGAACCGGACTGGTTGGCCCCAATGGTGCTGGAAAATCGACAATATTCCGATTGATTACTGGCGAAGAAGCCCTCGATAGCGGTGAGATCTCATGTGCCAAGAGAACCGTGATCGGTTACTTCTCTCAGGATACCGGAGAGATGGCAGGGAGATCGGCTTTGGCAGAAGTTGTTGCCACTTCGGAAGCGACGGTTGCTCTTGGCGAACAGATTACCACCATGGAGCAGCAGATGTGTGAACCAATGTCAGACGATGAGATGGCACAACTGCTGGAAAGGTACGGTAATGTTCAGCAGGAGTTTGAACATCGTGGTGGGTACGATCTTGAATCTCGGGCAAAGGCCGTTCTTACAGGACTTGGTATCGGTCCTGAAGACTACGACCGACCGGTTGAAAGTTTCAGCGGCGGTTGGAAGATGCGCATTTCTCTGGCACGTATTTTAACTCTGAATCCCGATGTCCTGCTGCTTGACGAACCGACCAACCACCTCGATGTCGAATCGATTATCTGGCTCGAAAACTGGCTGTCAGAAGAATACAAAGGGGCGCTGGTGATGACGAGCCACGACCGCGACTTTATGAATCGACTTGTCTCGCGGATTGTTGAGGTCGGCAACGGGACAATCACCAGTTATGGTGGCAATTACGAGTTTTACCTGCGTGAGCGGGAGATTCGCCGCGATCAGCTGATCGCCAGCCATCGCCGCCAGCAGGAAATGCTGGCCAAAGAAGAAGGGTTTATTGCCCGCTTTGCTGCCCGCGCATCCCACGCGGCACAGGTTCAGTCTCGGGTTAAAAAACTGGAGAAGATTGAGCGGATTGAACTGCCTCCAGTGCAGAAAATGGTCCGGTTTGAATTTGCCGAACCACCCCGTAGCGGTGATGATGTCGTCGCCATCAACGCTCTGGGAAAAACATGGATCTCTGACGATGGCCATGAAAAGCCAGTTTTCTCAGGAATAACCGGTATGGTTCGCCGTGGCAATAAAATTGCCGTTGTCGGGGTCAATGGGGCGGGGAAATCGACATTTCTGAAAACTCTTGCGGGGCAGACCGAACCGACCGCGGGGGCGGTGACCATCGGTGCCAATGTTTTCCCCGGTTACTTCAGCCAACATTCGATGGAGCTCCTAGCCCCGAAGAAGACCGTTTTTGAAACGGTTCAGGATGCCTTACCGCAACAGACGATCGGTGTCCTGCGGAATCTGTGTGCCGCATTTCTATTTCAAGGGGATGATGTCGATAAGCGCGTTGACAAACTGTCCGGCGGGGAGAAATCGCGACTCGTTCTGGCAACAATCCTTGGCCGCCCTTTAAATTTACTAATTCTTGATGAGCCCACTAACCACCTCGATATTCAATCCCGCGATGTTCTGTTAGACGCTTTGCAAGGTTTTACCGGGACCGTGTTGCTGGTCAGCCACGATCGCCACTTTCTCCGTTCTTTGGTTAATCGGGTATTTGAGATCGATCATGGTGCGATGAGCGCATACGAAGGTGATTACGAATACTACCTGGGGAAAACGGGGTAATGGAGATATCCCGAATCCATAACCTGTTGTTTAAATAAACACGGTTTGTGTGCTCCTTTTGGAAGGGGAACTGACACCCGGATAGTGTTAGTCAAGACCTAAGGATGGGTTTATACGTCCATGGAAATGGAGCGCACGAACTCAAGCCGCAGTATCAGTTGATCCAAGGAGATAACCAGACAAACGAATTCAGTTTTCGGCAGAGTCAAATATTTAAAGAGACAGGAATAGATGTATTTTATCACTGACCACCAACAATACTGGTGGTCAGCGACTCATGAAGCGTTATCAGAAGGGCAAGTGTGTCTCACACTCAATAACCCAGTCTGCCAATTCAGCCATTGTGGCTTTTTCGGCACCAGCAAAATAGGGTTCATTTCTGTAAATTCCACACCTGGCCATACAGGTTCCACACACTTTTACTGGAACCCCTTTGGCAATAAGATCTTTCAGCATCTGGGCCAGATCCTGATCATAACCTTCCGGTGGCTTGCAGACATCTCGTGCCATATCGACTGAATCATTCATCAGAAAAATTCTGACATCCTCCCCCTTGCTGAGTAGGCTCCCGGCCAGTCGCAGTCCATTCCAGGTCACATCGGTGCTGTCATAAGGTTGACGATTAAAAACGATCAGCGTTTTCATCTGTTCTCCTCCAGTAGTAATAGAATTATTTTTTTGACCGCCTCATTGTTGACGACATAGCAAGTTTTTGTCCCATACTTTTGTGGTGAAACGACACCGGCATTTTTTAGAATCCCTAGATGTTGTGAGGATGTCGATTGTGATATATCGAGAGCATTTGTGACATCTGTTACGCAACACTCATCCTCTATAAGCATGACTGCCATTTTTAATCTTATTGGATGACCAAGAGCTTTTAGTATTTGACTGTTTTTTTCGAAATCCACAAATTCTCCTGTTTCTTTACTTCCCAAGCATCGTAATTCAATAATATTACAATATAATGTTATTTATGTTTGATGCAAGAATTTTCCATATCACAATTTCAAGTCGTATTTCAGCCTTCTTGACTTTAATATCAATATTGGTTGATATCGTTTCTTGAGCAGGAGGTTTTGATATGAGTTACGGTGCCTGTGAAGTACTCAAAGTTATTGGTGATCTGTCTCGCTTCAAAATATTGGAATACTTACTGGATGAACCACGCAATGTTTCTGAAATTATCTGGGAAGTTGGTTTGCAGCAAAGTCTTGTTTCGCAAAAGACCGATCTGGAAAGAATCGTAGATAGAAACGTACGTAAAATTAAAAATTCCAATGATGGGGAGTGAGAGCCTGAGTTGGTGGGATATTATTGCTCCTCCTTGATAGCCTGAAATATTTCACTGAGGGGAAATCCCCGCCGTTGAAAAAAACCGATAACCCGTCGCCGTTCACGGTTGTCTGCGGTTGCATAGTTGAAATTGGCAAAGCGACGCTGGAGCTGTTCTCGTAGCAGATCTGCAGGCGAAAATTCATCTTCTGCAACGATTACCGCCTGCTGTGCCAGGTTAGCATCAATTCCCCTGCGACGTAGATCAAGGAGAATTTTGCGCCCGACACCACGACCGGTTCGCATAAGAGACCGTGCTCGTTCAGTCGCATAGCGGCTGTCATCCAGATAATTATATTCCCGACATTTCTCAATGGTAGATTCAATAGCAGGCAAAGAAAAACCGAACTGTTCAAGTTTCTGTCGCAGTTCGGTTTCACTTCGATCACGTCGGGTTAGTAAACGCAGGGCCGCAGAAAAAGCTTTAGAATCTTTCGATTTCGACTTGTCCATCGGTATCGAGTCCCTCATTTTCGGCTGCCTTACGTTCCTGATCTTTACCCCGTTCAAAATCACCCCAGGAAGCGTCCGAGGTGGAATCAATACCCGAGGTCTTGAGTTTGAAATCATCAGGGTTGGAGCTCTGCCGCAGCGCTTCATCGGAGCTGATAACTTTTCTCTTTACCAGATCCATCAGAGCTTGATCAAAAGTTTGCATACCATAAGTCGTATAGCCTTTTGCAATAGTATCTATAAGGTAAGTCGTTTTTTCCTCATCATCAATCAGCTCACGAACCCGACCCGTTGATATCATCACCTCAACAGCAGCAACCCGGCCAGTCCCCCCCGTCCGGGGGATCAACCGCTGCGAAATCACCCCTTTCAGAACATTGGAAAGCTGCAAGCGGACATGCCGTTGCTGGTGTGGTGGAAACATGGAAATAATCCGTGAAATTGTTTCTGGAGCATCATTTGTATGTAACGTTGAAAGAACCAGGTGTCCCGTCTCAGCAGCAGCAAGAGCGGTCTCTGCTGTTTCCAGATCACGCATCTCACCAACCAGAATCACGTCGGGATCCTGCCGCAAAGCACTTTTTAACGCTGGAGCGAAACCGACCGTATCAAAACCAACTTCACGCTGGTTGATAATACATTTGCGATCCCGATGCAGATATTCAATCGGGTCTTCAACGGTAACAACATGGGCAGTTCGGGTGCTGTTGATGTAGTCAACCATTGCCGCCAGCGTCGTTGATTTTCCTGACCCGGTCGCCCCGGTCACCAACACAAGACCACGTTGTTCAGCGGAAATCTTTTTCAGCACCGCGGGCATCAACAGATCATCCAATGTTGAAACCTTAAAAGGGATCGCACGAAAAACAGCAGAAACAGTGTTACGCTGCATAAAAACATTGGCCCGGAAACGTCCCAGCCCAGGAACACTATAGGCCAGATCAACTTCATAGGCTTCTTCAAACTTTGCCCGTTGCCGGTCGTTCATGATTGTATCGCACATACTGCGCACGACTTCTGCAGTCAGTCTGGGAGTTTTTGGCAGCGGACGAAGGTTGCCATCGATACGAAAAACTGGCGGCAGACCAGCTTTCAGATGAATATCAGAGGTGTTTAATTTAAGTGCCATGCCAAGAATATCGTTCAAATTCATGGTTGTATCCTGTCTCACTTTTCAATTAGTCGGGGGAACTGCTATTCTTGATTGCTACTACCGGTCTCTGTTTCCCCCCCGATACCGTAGAGTTCCCGTAAAGTTGCCTCAATCTCATCGGTCAGCTCTGGATGTTCCTGCAGGTATTGTTTGACATTTTCTCTCCCCTGACCAACTCGCTCCCCTTTATACGAGAACCAGGAACCGCTTTTTTCGACAATATCATTATCCACTCCGAGATCCAGGAGATCTCCTTCGCGGGAGATCCCATTACCATACATAATATCGAATTCTGCCTGTTTAAACGGCGGTGCCACTTTATTTTTTACCACCTTAACCCGGGTTCGACCACCTATCACGTCCTGTCCCTGCTTCAATGCCGCAATACGGCGGATATCGAGGCGAACTGAGGCATAAAATTTCAGGGCATTACCGCCGGTGGTGGTTTCAGGATTGCCGAACATGACGCCGATTTTCATCCGGATCTGGTTGATAAAAATAATACTGCAATTTGATTTACTGACGATACCGGTCAATTTTCGCAATGCCTGGGACATTAAACGGGCCTGCAATCCCATATGGGAATCGCCCATATCCCCCTCAATTTCCGCCCGGGGGGTCAAAGCGGCAACAGAGTCAATAACCAGGAGATCTACGGCACCACTGCGAACCAGCATTTCAGTAATTTCCAATGCCTGCTCTCCGGTATCGGGCTGGCTGACCAGAAGATCATCAGGTTTCACTCCAAGGTGCTGTGCATACTGAATATCGAGAGCATGCTCTGCATCGATAAACGCAGCAACTCCCCCTTGTTTTTGAGCCTGGGCCAGAATGTGCAACGCAAGTGTGGTTTTTCCGGAAGATTCCGGCCCGAAAATTTCAATAATACGTCCCTTGGGAATACCACCGACTCCCAGCGCAAGATCAAGACTCAGTGCCCCGGTCGGAATTGTATCAATCGCAGGGATTTGAAAATCGGAGCCAAGACGCATAATGCTCCCCTTGCCAAATTGTTTTTCAATCTGCCCCATGGCAAGATCCAGAGCGCGATTACGGTTTTCGTCGGACATGTGTTCCTCCAGTTTAATTATGTTGGTCAGCAGTGACGAGTCTCTCTCCAGCCGAATATCTCATGCCTGTGGGTCAGAAAAAGTCACACTGCCACAATAAGAGCATGCCGGAAGACATGCATAGTCCAGTGAGGTTTTTTGTCCCCCCCATCGCAGCAACATTAAAACTTTTTGTTACTAATGTCGAGTCAATATTATAGTTCCGTACTTTGCCGGACGAAACGGCGCAACCATTCTAATGCCATCGTTGCACTCATCTGCTGAATCTGACCTCGATTCCCGGAAAAAGAGTATCTTTTGACATGGACTCCTGTCGCACTTGCCAGGGCGATAAATACCGTCCCAACCGGTTTTTCCTCAGTCCCACCATCGGGACCAGCAATTCCGGTGATGGCCAGAGACAAATCGGTTCCGGTCACTTGACGGAGTCCACTGGCCATTGCCCGGGCACAGTTTTCACTGACGGCACCGAACTGCTGCAATAACCGGGGGGGAACTTTCAGCCAGTCCATTTTAGCTGTGTCCGCATAGGTAATCCCCGCCCGCTCCAGAAATGCCGACGCTCCCGGTTGACTGGTGAGCATTGCGCTCAGCAATCCGCCAGTACACGATTCGGCGAGTGAGAGGGTCAACCCGGCACCGATCAGTAATTTACCAACGTTTCCCTCTGGAGTTTCTCCGTCCCGTGCCATCACAGAATCTCCAAGGTTCCGCAGCAGCAGAGCTTCTGCCTGATCCAGAAACCACTCCGCAGTATCTCCAGTCGCTTTCAATTTAACCAGAACCAGCGGATAATCAAGGGCAAAGGCAACATCAACCCCAGCGGGCAATTGTCGATAAGGGATCATTCGGTCAATTTTGGGTTCAGAGAGGCCAAATATTTTAAAAGTCCGTTGGTGAACTGGATTTGCTTCTGGAATTTTTTGTTGTAAAACCGGGAGGACTGACTGCTGAAACATCGCCTTCATCTCGGTTGGAACCCCCGGCAGGAAAAAAATCTCACAATGCTCATGTTGCAGCCTGAATCCGGGAGCAGTTCCGATGGAATTGGGGAGCGGTTGCGCCAACTGGGGCAAGAGAGCCTGTCTTTCGTTGCTCGGGTCCATCTGGCGATGGTGGCGGGCAAACCACTGGCGTACCATTTCCAGGGCCTGATCATTGACAACCAGTGGTTGTCCCAGAGTTCTTGCCGCAGCCCGAGCGGTGCGATCATCCCCTGTCGAGCCTAAGCCACCGGTCACAATAATGAACTGGACGTGGCCGATCAAATATTGCAATGCCGCAACGATCTCTTTTTCCTGATCAGGAACAGCAAGTGAACAACGCAGGCGGTAACCATGGGTAGCCAGGACCCCGGCAATTGTTTTGGTATTACTGTCGCTGATCTCTCCGCTGAGGAGTTCATCTCCAGTGATCAGTATTGCAATATCGAAGGGGGGCATAACAAATTCCGGTTTGAGAGGGGATCAGAAAAATAACAGCAGACAAATTCGCAGCAGAATCGCCGCGTAGATCCCGGCCATCACATCGTCAAGAGTGACCCCGATTCCATTTTTCAGCTCCCGGTCAAACCAGTTGGCCGGTGGTGGCTTGGCGATGTCAAAAATACGGAACCAGATAAATCCAAGGATTGCTGCCGGCCAGGAGAAAGGGAGGAATGCGGTGGTGATCAGGTAACCGATCAATTCATCGATAACGATCCGACCATCATCTGCTTCGCCATAAAATTTTCCAGCAACATCACTGACCCAGAAACTGAGGAACAATATCGCCAGCAGGGTGAGAAGCTGCAGCGGCCAAGAAAAATTGGCGAGATAGTAAAAGGCCGGAATTCCTGCCAGAGTCCCAAAGGTCCCCGGTGCAATCGGAGCATATCCCAGTCCCCCGTTACTTGAAAGAAACAACACCAGCTTACGATAGCCCCATTGTTCTATTGAGTCTTCTTTACTCATCACCATTCTCCTTAATCAACATATCAAGTTGTGCGTGGGCGAGATTTTCCACCTGTCGGTAAACTTGTTGCAGGGTCTGCTCGCTTTTTTCCGCCAGTTTCCGGCAATCGTCATATTCAGGAGTTAAACGTAAAAACTGACCCTGATCAAAAATCAATTTAACCCCAACAGCCCCCCATTCAGTTGCAACACTGACACTGCGTCGGTTGAATTTGAATCGGTCACAATAACTGCGACGAACCCCGATAGCACTGCTTTCACGCATAATCAACCCTGCCAGGTCGGCAGCCTGTTGCGGCTGACAAACCACAGTGAGCAGGTGACCGGGGCGGTTCTT
>JAGLDI010000190.1 GCA_023145655.1 Desulfuromusa sp.
TTGAGTTTGCCAAGTTGAGTCAGGAGACGGTCGATCAGGTGGTTCAGGCGGTTGCCAGGGTGATGACTGCAATGGCTGAAGATCTGGCAAAACTGGCGGTAGAGGAAACCGGCTACGGCAATTGGGAGGATAAAAAACAGAAAAACCTCCTTGCCTCGGAAAAACTCTATCAGCGCATCCGTTCTCTGAAAACCGTCGGGCTCATTGCTGAAGACCGGGAGCAGAAGATCGACCAGATTGCCGTGCCGGCCGGGGTTGTTGCAGCGCTGATCCCTTCGACTAATCCAACCTCAACCACCATCTATAAAGCGTTGATTGCCCTCAAAGCAGGCAATGGGATTGTCTTCAGCCCCCATCCGACGGCAGTCAAGTGTATTGGTAAAACAGTCACTATTATTCAGCAGATTCTTACCGAACTGAAAATTTCGGTTGGCCTGGTTAATATGATTTCCCTGCCGACCCTGGAAGGGACTGCGGAGCTGATGAAACAGGCTGACCTGATTCTGGCAACCGGCGGTCCAGCGATGGTGAAGGCAGCCTACAGTTCCGGAACTCCGGCTCTGGGAGTCGGCCCGGGGAACGTCCCGGTTTTTCTGGAAAAAAGTGCCGATATTAAAACCTCGGTCCGACGGGTTATGGCAGGTAAGACTTTTGATTTTGGCACCGTGTGTTCATCTGAACAGGCGCTGATTGTTGAAGAGTCCGTCGCGGGCGAAGTTAAAAAAGCCCTGCTTGAGGAGGGGTGTTATTTCCTTGAGGGAACTGCAGCAGAGAAGGTAAAAGGGTTGATGCAGGGGGCGCGGGGCAGTATGAATCCTGCTATTGTGGGGAGATCTGCAGATGCGTTAGCGGAACTGGCCGGTATCGAGATCCCCGCCGGAACCAAGCTGCTGGTTTACGAAGAACAGGGGGTTGGTCCCGGCTATCCATTTTCCTACGAAAAGCTCACCTGTCTCCTGGGATTTTATACGGTGGGCGATTGGCATGCTGCTGCTGACCTGTGCCGGCAGCTGTTGCAGAATGGTGGGTTGGGGCACTCCATGGCGATCCACTCAAATAATAAAGAGATTATTCGCCACTTTTCTTTGACCCAGCCGGTTTCAAGGGTTCTGGTTAATTCCCCTTCCAGCCTCGGTGCTGTGGGGGTCACAACTAACCTTGATCCCTCTCTCACCCTGGGCTGCGGTCCGGTGGGGGGAAGTTCCACCACCGACAATGTCGGGGTGAAACATCTCTTCAATATTCGCTATGTCGCTTACGGTTTGGACGAGGCTCCCCCACAAAAAGTGGTTGATAATAAAATCGATATTGAAGCAATCAGTCAGCTGGTTGTTGAACAATTGAAAAAGCTGAATTATGTTCCGTCTGAGGGCTGATAATAGTCTGCGGATAAAGTTTTTAAACAAGCTCAATAACTTAAGGAGAAAACAATGGCAACATCAAGTGCAATAGGAATGGTCGAGACAAAAGGTTTTGTCGCTGCCGTGGAAGCTGCTGATGCAATGGTCAAAGCGGCTAATGTGACCCTGATCGGAAAAACTCAGGTGGGAACTGGGTTAGTAGCAATTCTGGTTCGTGGGGATGTTGGTGCAGTCAAAGCAGCGACCGATGCCGGTGCTGCAGCTGCAGCAAAAGTTGGTGAAGTGGTGAGTGTCCATGTTATTCCGAGGCCTCATGATGAGGTGGAACTGCTGCTGCCAAAATTGAAGGGGTAACATTGCTATAGATCATTTTATCGTCAGGATTGCTCTCCTGACGGAGCGGGTTCAATAAAAAAAGGAGAAAGAGACAATGGCCGTATTAAGTGCACTTGGAATGGTAGAAACAAGAGGTTTTGTTTCAGCTCTGGAAGCAGCAGACGCAATGGTCAAAGCTGCAAATGTCATTCTGGTTGGAAAAACTCAGGTTGGGAGTGGGTTGGTTGCAATTCTGGTTCGCGGTGATGTTGGTGCGGTCAAAGCCGCGACCGATGCCGGTGCTGCAGCTGCCGCAAAAGTTGGTGAAGTGGTGAGTGTTCACGTTATTCCACGACCCCATGATGAAATTGAATTGATCCTCCCGGGTAAAGATAAGAAGTGACCGAGAAGGTCATTACGGAATCTTTTTTAAGAAAAAGTTTTTTGCAGAAGGTTCCAGAAGAATTTTCTCTGCAGGATGGTCAGATTCTGACTCCGGCAGCCGCGCAATTTCTCAGTGACCGGCGGGTAAAACTGCTCCGTGGCAGTGCTGCAGGGGTTTATGCGGCAGCAGCCAAGGCGAAATATGTTGCTGCTGAAGGTGATACCAGCTATGCCGAGAAGCCTGAGCATATGACCCAGTTGACTGGGAATCAGCTGGTTTCCAAGGATCATCCGCGGATCATCTTTCGGGGCCTGTTGGATCAGTTTCAGGCAGAGGTTTTTCTATTGCAGCAACAGCTTGAAGCCTCTGGAGATTTTGCTTTAAGTCAGAATTTAGGAGAGTTGCTGGATCGCGCCCGGGCAATTTTACGGGCTGAAGTTATCGGGGAGATCCTGCAACCATGTGATCTGCTGGGATTCAGTGCTGCGGAGATCAGAGATCGCTCCCATCAGACGCAGAAGTATTTCGGTCTTAAACATCTGGATATTTCAGCAGAGATGGATCCAATTCTCCTCTCGTTGAACCGCTTGCGAACCCTGATCAGGCAGGTCGAGCTCGCAGCGGTGACGGCGTTTACTCTCAATGGCCAAATTGAGCGGAACGATATTGTCCAAGCTTTGAACCGGTTGAGCAGCGTTATCTACGTGATGATGTTGACCGTTGCACAGAAATCCACCGCCGCTGGAGATACGATGGATAATCAAACAGTTGATGAAGTTGTCGCCCGGGTCATGGCGAAATTCTCCACTGCGGACAACACGATTCCAGTGGAATTGTCTGCCCATCATGTCCATCTGAGTGCCGCAGCTGTAGAGCGACTGTTTGGGAGGGAGTTGACTTCGGTCCGGGAGCTGTCGCAGCCGGGGCAGTTTCTCTGTCAGGAACGGGTTCAGTTGGTCGGTCCTTCCGGAACACTTGATAATATTGCGATCCTTGGTCCGGCACGCGGGAAAACTCAGGTAGAAATTTCCATGACTGATGCGCGTGTGCTGGGGGTGACCCCCCCGACTCGGCAGTCCGGAGATACGGCAGGTTCTTCCCCCGTCCAGATTGTCACTGACCGGGATAACTTGACCATTGATGAGGGGCTGATTATTGCGGCACGCCACCTGCATATGCACCCGGATGATGCCGGCAGGCTGGGGGTGAAAGATAAGGATCTGGTCAGAATCCGGGTGGGTGATCTCCGCGCCGTCGTTTTTGAGTCAGTTCTGGTTCGGGTTAATGAAAACTATCGACTTGCAATGCATATTGATTTTGATGAGGGAAATGCCTGTGGCTGGGTTCCTGAAATGACCGGCCAGTTATTGTGATGGGGAAAGACGCTGCTCATGGCCATTGATGATTTAGTTCAAACCATTGTCCGGGAAGTCCTCCGCCAGTTACAGCAGACCGCTGCAGCTCCACCGGTGCTGATTCTGGCTCGGCCGGATGAAAAAAAGGTTCCCCCGGTATTGGCATCTCTGGGTTCGAACCAGCAAATTGTCTACTGGGATTCGGTCGAGATGGATATGAACCCAGAACGGGTGATTGTCCCATTTTTATCCTGCAGTCAGATGGCAGACCTGGCTCTTGGGCGAGCAACCGATCCATTGCAGACAAAAATTCTGGATTTTCTGCTGGCCGGTCACGGTGTTGAAATTTTCGAATTTGAATATCACCAATTCACCACAACAGCACCGGCAGCACTTTTACAACTCTATGAATCCTACGAGGAAACTTTACGTGGTTTTGGTTTGCAGCAACTCGGCAGTGCAGATGAGGGATCTACCCGCCTCAATCTGCCGCTGATCACCGAAAAGGACGTGATCGAAGCCTCCCAGCAGGGGGTTTCGGTGTTACGGTTACGCTCGGATGTGCAACTGACCCCACTTGCAATCGATAGTGCAAAAGAGCGGGGGATTCAACTTCAGAAAGAAGAAAGGCGTGATAAATGATTATCGGTGATGTAGTTGGCAATGTTTGGGCGACCAGAAAAAACGATTCTCTGATCGGATTGAAATTGATGATAGTCAGGCGGATCGATGTTTGTCTGAATGAGGAGAAAGAGAGTTTTGTTGCTGCTGACCTGGTTGGAGCAGGAATCGGGGAACGGGTTCTGGTTGCCACCGGAAGTTCTGCCCGGCAGTCGGCGGAACTGGAGCATGCTCTGGTTGATGCCTCAATTATCGGCATCATTGATGAAGTTGATGTTCCCGGCAATCATCAATAGCATCCCTGTCACAGTTACTTATGAGGTGAAATATGGCAAAACAGTTAGTCAGACGTGACAATATTGACGAGTTTATCTGTCACGATGAAAATAAGCTCTATGTCGGGCAGACGCTCATTTTGACCCCCGGGGCCAAGGATTACTTACAGGAAAAAAATATTAGCGTCGTTTATGGTGAACCTGCTAAGCCCGAAACAGAACCGGAAGTAAAGGCCGCAACGGCTGTGGCGACAGATTTACGCGGGAGAATTGAACAACTGTTACAGAGTGATTTTTCAATCAGCGACCGGCAACTCATAACCGATGTCACCCGAAAAGTTATGGAAAAACTGGAGAATCAGCACTGATGGAAACTTTTTCCATTGATGATGAACAGCTGAAAAAAATTATTCAGCAGGTGGTGGCTGAACAAGCTCTGGGCTCAACTGCGGTCATAAGGAAAAAGATCGATACCGATAGTGGTGTTGTCTCGGTTCGTACTGCTGATGTAAAGCCAGAACCATTTGCCAC
>JAGLDI010000191.1 GCA_023145655.1 Desulfuromusa sp.
GGGAAGCTTGAGGATAAGGTCTATCTGAGCGATATTTTTTCTCTTGAGGAGAGCCCACGGCTTGGTTGTGGGGTGATGGAGATGAAAGCATCCTGTTTTGATTGGGTTCTCAGCTATGATGAAATTGATTATGTCATTGAGGGGAAACTGGAAATTATTATTGCCGGACGCAAGGTCGTCGGTGAAGCTGGCGACGTGATTCTGATCCCGAAAAATACCGCTATCCAGTTCAATGTTCCAGAATTTGCCCGGTTTCTCTATGTGACCTATCCGGCTGATTGGGAAGCACAGGCAAAGGTAAAAACAGCTTAGATATATCAAGGATGAGCATGCAGATTGTTGAAAAAATAAAAAATGGCGGAGTTGTGGGTGCGGGTGGGGGTGGTTTCCCGACCCATATCAAGGGGCAATCTCAGGTTGAATATGTGCTGGCCAATGGTGCTGAGTGTGAGCCGCTGATCCATAAAGACGTTGAGCTGATGACCCACCGAAGTGCCGAGATACTTGATGGGCTCCAGTTGATGATGGAGTCAACAGGAGCTACCCGGGGAGTTGTCGGGATCAAGAAGAAAAATCACAACGCCATTGCAATCTTTCGTCAGGCTCTGCAGGGGACGGATTTTGAGCTGCTGGAACTGGGTGATTTCTACCCTGCCGGGGATGAATATGAACTGGTGCAGCTGGCAACGGGTCGACTGATTCCCCCGGGAGGAATTCCCCTTGATGTCGGTTGTGTCGTCTCTAATGTTGAAACTTTGTTCAATGTCAGTAAGGCGGTAAAAGATTCGCCGGTCACCCATAAATTTGTCAGTGTCGCCGGGCTGGTTAAAGAGCCGAAATCGTTCTGGGTTCCTCTGGGGAGCAGTTATCGTGACCTGCTTGATTTTGCTGGCGGCACCACCCAAAGTGATTTTGTCATGCTGGTCAGTGGAGTGTTGATGGGGGGATTCAGTACCGACCTCGATGAGGTTGTCACTAAAACCTGTGCCGGTCTCATTGTTCTGCCCGCTGATCACTATCTGGTTTCAAGAAAAACCCGTTCAACCGAACAGATGAATCGCATCGGCAAATCGGCCTGTGATCAGTGCACTGCCTGCACAGAAATTTGTCCTCGTTATCTGCTGGGTTATGATGTCCAGCCCCACAAAGTGATGCGCTCCCTCTCTTTCACTACCAGTGGGGCCGATTACTGGAACAAGTTTGCAACCTACTGCTGTTCTTGTGGCCTCTGTACCCTGTACGCCTGCCCGGAAGATTTGTTTCCCCGTGAGGCTTGTGATCAGGCTAAAAAGTCGATGCAGGATGCCGGGGTGCAATACCAGCAGACCAAAGCTCCCAAAATTCATTCCATGAAAAATTATCGCCGAGTTCCGACAAAATCACTGTTGCGGCGGTTGCGGATTGCAAAATATGAGGTTTCAACCCCGCTGGTGGAGGGCTTTCCTCTGCCGGGGGAGGTGCGGATTTTGCTGCAGCAACATGCGGGAAAGCCGGCAGTTCCAGTGGTTAAAACGGGTGCGTCAGTAACCACAGACGATCTGCTTGCTGACCTTCCAGAAAATAGTTTAGGCGCCAGAATTCATGCTCCCCTGTCTGGTCAGGTTACAGAGGTGACAGCTACTTATATCCGCATCGTTGCCGATGCCGGGACGGAATCAGGAGGAAAAGTGGTATGAATGCCATTGGTTTAATTGAACTATCCAGTATTGCTGCGGGGATGCAATCGGCCGATATGATGTTGAAAACCTCAGCGATTGAACTGATCCTTTCACGAACCATCTGTTCCGGTAAGTACATGGTGCTGGTGGGTGGAGATGTTGCCTCAATTCAGGCGGCAGTTGATGTAGTCAATGAGGATCTGGAGGAAGCTATTATTGATACCTTTGTGATTCCCAGTGTCCATCCCGATATTTTTCCAGCTCTCAATGGGACAAATCCCCCGCCAGATCTGGAAGCTCTTGGAATAATAGAATCTTTTTCAGTTGCTTCGCTTATCGAGGGTGCCGATGCCGCTTGTAAATCGGCAGATGTTACGTTGATTGAGATCCGTTTGGCCATGGCTTTGGGCGGTAAGGCGTTCTGCACTTTGACCGGTGATGTGGCGGCTGTTACCAGTGCCGTTGCGGCAGGTGCAGAGATTATTGGTGAAAAAGGGATGCTGGTGAATAAAGTTGTTATTCCTAATGCTCGACCTGAGCTGCTGGATGAAATGGTCTAATCTGTACTGGGTAAAAAGGGATCGTGTATGAATCTGGATACTCTGGGGCTGGTAGAAAGTCGGACGATTGCTGGAGGGATTTTTCTGGCGGATCAGATGGTTAAAGCTGCTGATGTTAAATTGGTTCGAGCATCAACAATCTGCGCCGGTCGTTACTTTATCCAGATTACTGGTACTCGTTCAGCTGTTGAAACGGCGGTTGCCTGCGCTGATGCTGCAGAATATCCCCTGGTTGGAAATTTCGTTATCTCCAATGTCCATCCCGATTTATTGCGGGGTGTTGGCAGGTGTCAGGATATCCCCGCTGGTGATGCTCTGGGAGTTGTTGAGTGTAAGACCGTCGCTGCTGGAGTTATTGCGGCGGATCAGGCACTGAAAAAGGCGGAGGTTCAGCTTGCCCGGCTGGTGATTGGGCAGGGGATCTCCGGTAAATCCTATTTTATTCTGAATGGAGATATTACAGAGGTGACAGAGGCGGTTGCGGCAGCAAGAGGTGCTCTTGATCGCTATCTTCTGGAGACTGTCGTGATTCCTGCCCCTGATGAAGTGGTCATTGCAGCACTGATGAACAAACTCAGATAACTGTCGGGATGTGGTTTTATTTCTGCCCGATTTTCGTAAACTGTATTTCTATAAGGACCAAGAGTGAGCGATTTTTTTGACCGATTTCCTGCAACCGGTTATATCTGTGCCCATCGTGGAGCCGGTTCGATTGCTCCGGAAAATACCCTGCTGGCATTTACAGAATCGCGCCGTTGCGGGGTTGATTTATTGGAGGCCGATGTTCAGGCAACGGCTGATGGTGAACTGGTGCTGTTTCATGATGAGAGCCTGAAACGAACCACTGACGTTGCAGAACGGAGCGAATATTCTGATCGCAGCCCTTGGAAGCTTAGCGATTTTTCTTTAACCGAACTGCAACAGTTAGATGCGGGCTCATGGTTTCTAAAAACTGACCCTTTTGGCACTGTTGCTGCTGCAGAGGTTAAAAAGGAGAGCTTTGCTGCAATTGAAGCACAGCAGGTCCCACTCCTGCATGAAGTGCTGGATCTCTGTGTCCAGAATAATCTCCCCCTGAATCTGGAAATTAAAGATCAAGCGGGAACTGCCGCAAATGGAATCATTGTCGGGAAGATTTTGTCTCTGCTGAAAACAACCAGAACTGAACACCTGGTACTGCTTTCCTCCTTTAATCATGATTACCTGCGGCAGGTAAAACAACTCAACCCGGCGATTGCTACAGCGGCTTTGGTGGAAAAAAAACATCCTGAAAATCTTCTCGATTATCTGTATGATCTGAAAGTCGATGCTTATCATCCGGATCAATTAATCACCGATGCGGAACTGATTAAGCAACTGACCGCTGCCGGAATGAGGGTCAGCTTATGGACAGTTAATGATGTTGAGAGGGCGCGCTATTTCAGTGCTGCCGGGGCAACCTTTATCTGTACCGATTGGCCACAACGACTGATTCAAAGTCACCATTCCGCTTGAAATCCATCCTTGTTTCATGCTAGAAACTCAGTCCTGATCTGGTAATAGAATCGTGAAGGTTCAAATGGTGGACAGTGATATTTGGTGATGAATAGTTCGGAGCAAGACCGGTTTTTTATGCAGGCGGCTCTCGATGGGGCCGCTATAGCTGAGAGCTTGGCGGAGGTTCCCATCGGGGCGGTGGTGGTGCTGGATGGTCAGGTCATCGGTCGTGGACACAATCTGCGCGAGACCAGCAATGATCCAACCACTCATGCCGAGATTATCGCGATTCAGCAGGCGGCTAAAAAATTGGATTCCTGGCGCTTGCTTGATTGTACCCTGTATGTCACTCTGGAACCCTGTGTCATGTGTATGGGGGCAATCATTCTGGCACGTATTCCGCAGTTGGTATTTGGCTGTCGTGATCCGAAAGCTGGCGCTGTTGGCTCGATTTATAATTTTGCGGAAGATGGGCGTTTCAACCATCAGGTTGAAGTGCGAGAAGGGGTTTTGCAGCAGGAGTGCAGCACTCAGCTAAGTCATTTTTTTCAGCAGTTACGGGAGCAGAAAAAACAACAGAAAAAGCAGATATAATAATTACGGAGAGGTGTCCGAGAGGCCGAAGGTGACAGACTCGAAATCAGTTGTGGCGCAAGCCACCCGGGGTTCGAATCCCCGCCTCTCCGCCATT
>JAGLDI010000192.1 GCA_023145655.1 Desulfuromusa sp.
AGGAATGAAATTCACAACAGAGCAGAATCTGCCAAGGTTGGATGTTGAACAATTTTGCTCCCAACAAATTTCGAGACGTCATAGAATGAACAGTAGATGCAACACGACCAAATGCAGTTTCAAAACAGTAAAGCCGGGACAGCCTCCGATGATTCTGGAGAGAGTCCCGGCTTTACCGGCAAAGAAACTGGATAGTTACACTATTTTTTAAAGAGGTGACTCAAACAGACAAAGTCTGTTTCAATTGTTTAAATTGACTTGGCTCAAGATACCTTCTGCGCAAGCAACAATGAGATTGTTGGCCGGGAAAAATGATTGGTATGGCTGAGCTGAATAACTGAAATTAGCCAGATCGGCAACTGTCAATTTACTCTGGATTGCCAGAGTAATAATGTCAACCCGGTCAGTGACAGGATTGGCGCTGACAACCTGAGCGCCCAGAACTCTTAAGGTTTTTCTGTCTGCAACAAGTTTCATTTTAACCATTTTTGCCTCAGGCATAATGGGAAAGGTTGTTGTCAATTCAGAATGGCAGGTGACAACATCGTATATTTTCTTTGCTGCCGTTTCACTCAGACCGGTTCCACCAACATAGAGGTTAGCAACCCGAGTTGCTGCCCCATTAAAGAAACCACCATATCGGCGGCTTTCACCAAGCATATTTTTAGCCAGCAATCTTGCCATGGGGACGGCATTGGTTGCCAATTTCCCTTCGGTGAGCTCTCCGGTGATTCCGCTGTGGAACTGGGCGCAGTCACCGACAGAATAGACATCGGGAAGATTTGTCTGCATCTGGTCATCAATAACAATTCCCAATTTACCAATTTCAAGCGGGGTATCGGCAAATATCTTCACCCGGGGGCGCATACCAACAGCAAAAACAACAATCCCGTAGGGATTTTCCTCATCAGCCAGATCAATTACTTCACCACTATCAAGAATAACCTTTTCGGCACGCTGGTCGCCCACAATTTTCTCTGTTTTGCTGCCCAGATGCAGCTTCACCCCTGCATTTCGAAGTTCGGCTTCAGCCTCAACAGCCATTTCCGGGTCAATTAAATTAGGGAGAACCGTTTCGACCATATCGACCAGGTGGCACTCCAGACCAGAATTATTCAATGCCAAAGCAAGCTCCACCCCTATCGCTCCGGCTCCAACAACAACAGCCTTTTTATGCTTATGAGTTCTGACCGCTTCATTCAGACACTTCAGGTCTTCTTCCCATTTAAAAACATAGACCCCCTCATAATCAACACCCTCAATCGGTGGTAAAAACGGAATGGAACCAGTTGCAATAACCAGCTTATCATAACCAAACATTTGCTCCTGCTCGGTCAATACCGTCTTTTTATCAAAGTCAACACTTGCAACTTTATCACGGATCAAATCACCACCCGATTCAGTCACCAATCCGTCTTGCTTGAAGGTTTTTTCCAGGGCAACAACCTTTTCAATCGCATAGGGCATGGCGCAATAAATCATTGAATAATTTTCCGGACGAATGATTCCAACTTTTTTTACTTTGCCCAAAATTTTAACTATGGTGATCGCCGCAGGACCACCACCGATAATAAGTACATCATATTTTTTCACTTTTATGTCCTCCTAGAATATAGAATTATTGCCTATCAATTTTGTGCATTCGCACATTATATGAATAGAAATACCAAAGTCAATATATATCAGTTTTACAATAAATATTTTTCTGCGGACAAACTCGGGGTTGTGCCAGACATTTATGGACTACGAAACTGCGGTGATTCTCGTCGCAAATGACTGGAACAGCCCCCATGCGGGGACAGTCCAGTTTTGCTGGAAGGCTCAACCACAACGGGCGACCTGAAAAGGCCGCCCGTTGTGGTTAATCAAAGGTATACAGTCATTCTCAGCCAAGTAACTCCCTAGCTACAGCAACCATGTTCTCTGCCGTAAAGCCAAAATGTTCCATCAATTCACCTGCTGGCGCGCTGGCACCGAACACATCCATGC
>JAGLDI010000193.1 GCA_023145655.1 Desulfuromusa sp.
CTTTGACGATCTTTTCAGCAGCATCAGCCATTCCATCTGCACTGACAATATTCAGACCTGACTCGGCCAGCATCTTCTTGCCCAATTCAACATTGGTCCCTTCGAGACGTACTACGAGAGGAACTTCAATCCCGATTTGCTTAGCGGCCCCAATAATTCCGGCAGCAATCACATCACATTTCATGATTCCACCGAAGATATTGACCAAGATCCCTTTGACCTTTTCATCGGAGAGGATGATCTTGAAGGCTTCGGTGACCCGTTCGATGGTGGCACTACCACCAACGTCAAGGAAGTTGGCAGGGGAAGAGCCATAGAGCTGGATGATATCCATGGTTGACATCGCCAGACCAGCACCGTTGACCATACAGCCGATATTGCCATCGAGGGCAATATAGGAGAGGTCATATTGGCCGGCTTCTATTTCCATTGCGTCTTCTTCTTCGTAATCACGCAAGTCGCGGATCCGGAGATGACGGAACAGGGCATTGTCATCAAAGTTGAGCTTGGCATCAAGGCAAATGAGTGTGCCGTCGGCGGTTTTAATCAGAGGGTTGATTTCCAGCAGGGAACAGTCCGATTCAACAAATGCAGTGTAAAGGTTCATCAGAATCGGGACGGCTTGCTTGACTTGGGGCATAGCAAAGCCAAGTTTGAAGGCGATTTTGCGTGCCTGGAAAGCGGTCAATCCGACGGTGGGATCAATCGCTTCAAAGAACAGTTTTTCAGGAGTTTTTTCCGCAACCTCTTCGATGTTTACCCCTCCTTCGGCGGAGGCCATCAGGGTCACTTTGTCGGTGGCACGGTCAACCAGGAAAGAAACATAGAATTCATCAGCAATGTTGCTTCCCTCTTCAACCAGAACCCGCTTAACAATTTTACCTTCAGGGCCGGTCTGATGGGTGACGAGACACATGCCGAACATATCTCTGGCGTATTGTTTAACTTCATCGGCGGTTTTGGCAATTTTAACTCCGCCACCTTTACCGCGTCCTCCGGCATGGATCTGTGCTTTAACTGCCCAGGGGCCGTCACCAAGTCGTTTTGCCCAGTCGCGGGCCGAGTTACTGTTGTAGACTACGTGCCCTTCTGGAACCGGCACTCCGAAGTGGCGCAGAATCGCTTTTGCTTGATACTCGTGAATGTTCATTGCGTCCTCACATGGTTAGAAAAAAAGGCGGGTTTCGTAACTTTTCGAATCCCGAAAAAGGAAAAAATAGAACTTTAAAACTTAACTCTTAAGCGTATACTCGCGTTGCGAAACATTGTCAAGTGGTCAGACCACCGGCGGAACAAATTTTCCCTATAACCTTTGTTATAGAAATGATCAGCATATATTTCTATCGCGGTTGGTTTATAAAAAAACGGCTGAAAAGATAGTTTTTTCAGCCGTTTAAAAATATTTAAATTGAACCTGTAGTTTTATTTTGTTTTTTCCCAGTCAGTTAGAAATTTTTCGATCCCGATATCGGTCAACGGGTGTTTTGCCAGTTGGGTCATGACCCCATAGGGGATGGTACAGATGTCGGCACCAATCAGTCCAGCATTGAGAACATGCATCGGTGAGCGAACTGAGGCAACAATGATTTCAGTAGCGTAGCCATAGTTATCAAAAATAGTCCGGATTTGTTCAACCCCTTCCATCCCCTCGTGGCTGATATCGTCAAGGCGACCAACAAATGGTGAAACATAAGTTGCCCCGGCTTTTGCGGCTAACAGCGCCTGCAGGGAAGAAAAAATCAGCGTAACATTGGTTTTAATCCCCTCGGCACTGAATTGTTTGGTTGCTTTCAG
>JAGLDI010000194.1 GCA_023145655.1 Desulfuromusa sp.
GTTGGTTTGAGTCGTCGCGATATCCGGGGGCTGATCAAGGGGGCTTTTTTGCACGATGTTGGCAAAATTGGTATTCGTGATGACATTTTGCTTAAACCGGGAAAGCTTGATGAGGACGAGTACCGAGTGATGAAAACCCATGTGGATCATGGTATTGAAATTGTTTCTCGCTCACGCTGGTTGTCTGATGCAATGGAGATAGTGCATGGTCACCATGAACAGGTGGCGGGGAAAGGTTATCCAGGTGCTCTGGCCGGTGAAGATATCCCCATCGGCGCACGGATTTTTGCCATTGTTGATGTTTTTGATGCCCTCACGTCACGAAGACCCTACAAAGAGCCATTCAGCTTTGAAAAGACCATGATGATCCTTGAACAGGACAGTGGAACCCATTTTGATGCCACTCTTGTTGAGGCATTCAAGACCATTGCTAAAGATATCTACACCAACATTGCGCCGCTGGAAAAGGGTCTGGAAGAAGAACTTGACAAAATTTTAAGAACATATTTTTCCGGGGGTAAAGAGGACCTTGAAGATTTACACCTGATCTAGTTTTGATGACGACTTAATCAGGCGTAGCCTCCCGGTTGACCCAACATCCCGCGGGTTACCAGTACCACCCCTTTTTCGGTTATTCTGAAGCCGTTGGCTTTGTCCTGTTCTGCATCGTAGCCGATGACCGTTCCCTCTGGAACTTCACAGCCCCGGTCGATGATGGCTCGTCTGATTTTACAATGCCGATTGATAATTACCTCTGGCAGGATAACAGTTTCTTCGATTGTCGAGTATGAATGAACCCGGACATTTGAAAACAGGAGTGATTTTTTCAGATATGAGCCAGAGATAATACAACCACCCGAAACCGTTGTGTCGACCGCCATACCACGCCGGTCATCATCGTCAAAGACAAATTTGGCCGGTGGTAATTGTTCCTGATAAGTCCACATTGGCCATTCGGGATCATAGAGGTTCAGTTCCGGTTCCGGGGAGATTAATTCCATATTGGCTTCCCAGAATGCATCCAGAGAGCCGACATCGCGCCAGTAAGCCAGTTGGTCGGTTTCCGGGTCACGGAATGGGTAAGCGTAGACTTTATGCTCATCAACAATTGAAGGGATAATATTTTTCCCGAAATCGTGTTCAGATTCTGAATCTCTGCCATCTTTTTCCAGCAATTCAAACAGAAAGTCGGTGTTGAAAATATAATTACCCATAGATGCCAGGGTGGTCCCCGGTTGGCCGGGGATCGGTGCCGGATGCTCGGGCTTTTCATCAAATCGCAAGATGCGGCTGGCTTCATCAACCGTCATCACACCAAATGTTCCTGCCGCCTCTTCGATGGGGACTTCCAGGCAGGACACCGTCATGTCGGCACCGGTTGCTACATGCTCCAGCAACATCGCTCGGTAATCCATCTTGTAAATGTGGTCACCAGAAAGAATCAAGACATATTTGGGTTTTTCCGCCCGGATAATATCAAGGTTCTGATACACCGCATCTGCAGTTCCCTGATACCATTCTTCGGAGAAGCGTTGTGAGGCGGGGAGGACTTCAACGAATTCTCCCAACTCTTTTTTGAAATGGGACCAGCCTCGAACCAGATGGCGAATCAGGGAGTGTGATTTGTACTGTGTGAGGACCCCGATCCGACGAATTCCCGAATTGACACAGTTGGAAAGGGGAAAATCAATGATCCGATATTTACCACCAAAGTAGACGGCGGGCTTGGCACGCCACTCGGTCAATTCGTGTAGCCTGCTCCCTCGACCTCCAGCCAGAACCAGGGCAAAGGTATCTTTAACAAGATGACTTACATAGCGGTAAACGATATGGCGATCTTGAGTTTCAGGCATGATGCCTCCTTATTGGTCACAAAAAGGTCGGAATATCAAGAATTTAAATGACAGGGTCGTTGCCCCCATAGGATCTCTGCTATTCTAACAGATTTATTCAGGGTTGATCTGATTATTTTGTCTGACGGTTAGTCAAATATACACCACTGCTGACTAAAAGAACTCCAAGCAGAAGAGAAGTAGTTAACGGTTCATCAAGTAACCATGCGGAGAGGATAATGGCACTGATCGGGACAAAATTGATGAATTGTCCGGCCCGAGTTGAGCCAATTTTCTGAATTCCCTGATAGTACCAGACGAATCCCAGTACGGTTCCACATAGCCCTAAATAGAACAGACTCAGCCATGCCGTCAGAGAGTAATCAGCGATCTGCTTCGGCAGCCCTTCCAGCCATGCAGCTGGAAACAGCAGTAATGTGCCGATCAAAGCTGAATAGGTGACAGCGACCAATGGTGAGAGACCCCGCATGGCCGAACGCCCGACCAGAGAATAAGTGACCCAACAACCGACACAGCCAAGAATATAAAGGTCTCCGATTCCAATACCATTGCGTAAGAGCGAGGCTGGATCCCCCTGAGTGATCACCACAATCGCTCCACAGATCGAGAGGATAATTCCAATTGTTTTCAGCAGGTTCAACTTTTCGCCGAAGAAGATAGCGGCAAAAATAGCGATAATGATCGGATTATTGGCAATGATCACTGCCGCTCGACCCGCTTCGATGAGTTGCAGGCCACGAAAGAAAAAGGCGTTATAGGCGAAGACTCCGCTTAGTCCGAGGATTAATAATGGAAACCACTGGTTACGCTGGATCGGAGGAAGTTTTTTGTGGGTCCGCAGGGTGATAATCAGCAGGGTAATTGAGGCAATAGCAAAGCGCAGAAATGCGGCAGCAAAGGGTTCAACCTCCCCGACAAGGAGTCGCCCGGCAATAAAAGTCCCTCCCCAGAATAGAGCCATCAGTAGGAGCTTTAAATAGGTTATAAGGTTGGTTTGATTAGACATCGGATAACTTATACCCCGTTCAGATGAGATGGGGGGATAAAATTATGGGATTAATCGAACTGTGGCTCGGCGGGCTGATTTTTCCCCCAATATTCATGTAATAACAATGAAAATAAGAGGACTGCTCCACCGATACAGAGTCGGGTCAGGTTGGCGTCACGGTTCCAGAGCAGTAAATTAACCACCAGCCCGGCTGGAACCAGAGCATTATTCATGATGGCAAGAGTCCCGCTATCAACTTTGGTTGCCCCCTTGTTCCAGAAAAAATAGCCAAGCCCGGAAGCAATCAACCCAAGGTAGAGGAGGATTTCCCACTGCAGTGAGGTTGTCGG
>JAGLDI010000195.1 GCA_023145655.1 Desulfuromusa sp.
AGTGCCATTTATCTATGTTCTCTCAGTTCCACAAAAAATGGATGATAACGTAGAGCCATCCCATGGCAACGCAGAATTTTGTCCTGCAAGGCTTGGTGCCTTTTCAGGGTCGAAGGCATACGCCAAGTATGTCAAGAGTCTGAAAAGACACCGTAACGCAGCAGGGCATAATTCTGCTAAGCCACAGCTACAATTTCATTTTTGGGTCCAGTGCATCGCGCAGACCATCACCCATCAGGTTAAATGCCAGCACTGTTATTAAAATCATTAACCCGGGGAATGTAACGACCCACCAGGCCCGCTGGATAAATTCGAGGGCATTCGCCAGCATCGATCCCCACTCAGGACTAGGCGGCTGAGCACCCAGACCGATAAATCCAAGAGCAGCGGCATCAAGTATCGCATTGGAGAACCCGAGGGAAGCCTGAACAATCAGTGGTGCCATACAATTGGGCAGGATCGTAATGAAAATCAACCGCATCACCCCGGCGCCACTCACTTTTGAGGCAATAACGTAATCCTTGGAGGTTTCGGTAATCACTGATGCCCGGGTAATTCTGACATAGTGGGGTAAGTAGGTAATGGCAATCGCAATCGACGCATTGATCAGACCGGGACCGAGGATCGTAACGATGGCTAACGCCAGCAGCAAGCTGGGCAGCGCCATAACAATATCCATCGCGCGCATAATCAGGGTATCGGTCAATCCTTTGGCATAGCCCGAAATCAGTCCAATCAGAGTCCCGATTGCCAGCGACAACGATACAACCATCATGCCGATAAACAGTGACAACCGCCCACCATAAATCAACCGGGTCAGGATATCGCGACCGATTTCATCGGTTCCGAGGGGGAAACGCCACAAACCACCCTCCTGCCATGCTGGCGGGGTCAGAATGTAGCCACGATACTGTTCGTAAGGCGAATGGGGAGTTAAGAAGTTGGCGAACAACGCTGCCGACAGAACCAGCACAATCACTCCGAACCCGATTAATGCTCCACGGTTACTACTGAAATAACTCCAAAATTCGCGAAACGGACCCGGTGGTGCGATCTCGTCATGTGCCGCTATTCCAACCTGTTCAGCCATATTTCAGTCCTTAGCGGTTATGACGGATTCGTGGATTGACCACGCCGTAGAAAATATCAACTGTCAGATTAACAAAGATCACCATGCACGAAATCAGCAGGATTCCACCCTGAACCGAGGGGTAATCACGGCGATAGATCGAATCAAGCATCCACTTGCCGACACCCGGCCAAGAGAAAATCGTCTCAGTTAAAATCGCTCCCGCCATCAGAACCCCCACTTGAAGTCCAATAACGGTAATAACGGGTATCAATGCATTTCGCAGTGCATGGATGCAGACGACCAGCCACATTGCCAGACCTTTGGCGCGGGCAACCAGAATGTAGTCTTCACGCAACACTTCAAGCATTGCCGAACGGGTCATTCGTGCAATAACCGCCAGCGGAATCGTCGCCAGAACAATTGAGGGGAGTATCAGATGTCGCACCGCCGAGACGAAGGCCCCGGCTTCATCTGACATAAATGAATCAATCAGCATGAATCCGGTCACTTCATCGACCCAGAACATTGCCGAAATTCGACCCGAAACCGGGGTCCAGCCCAGGCCGACAGAGAACAGTAGAATCAGCAATAATCCCCACCAGAAAATTGGCATCGAATAACCGGTTAAAGAAAGCCCCATCACCGTGTAGTCGGTTGCCTTTCCGCGGCGTACAGCAGCGATAATTCCAGCAGGAAGTCCGATGCAAATGGCAATAATCATCGCACAGACACTCAACTCCAGAGTTGCTGGAAAGAGGGTAAAAAATTCCCGGATGACTGGTTCACGAGTCACGATGGAGGTTCCGAGATCACCTTGGAAGATTCCGGTCAGATAGTGCCAATATTGAACCAGCAGAGGCTTATCCAGGCCCATCTGAGCCAAAAGTTCGGCATGACGAACGGGATCAACCCCCCGTTCCCCTGCCATCAGTTCAACCGGGTCACCGGGAATCATCCGAATCAGGGAGAAGGTCAGCAGCGTTACTCCGAGGAATGTCGGAATGACAACACCGATTCGTTTGAGAAGAAAACTGAACATAAAATAATATCTACCAGGTAAAAAAACCGGAGAGAGGTTGCCCTCTCTCCGGTCGGAGTCTGTGGGTATCTGAAATTACTTCAGATCAACCCCGTAGAAGATGTGACCACCAAATGGGTCAATTTTGAAATTTTCAACATTCTTGGCCAGTGGCATGAA
>JAGLDI010000196.1 GCA_023145655.1 Desulfuromusa sp.
GGATCCCATTGGTGATGATGAGATTCTCACTTGGGGGAACCTCGATCTTGAGGGGATTAAAGGGACGATTGCCCCGCTTTCACTGCAGATTAAAGACGTTACCTTAAGCGATTATCTGGCGAATATCCAGATCTCTCCGGAGGGAGAGGTTAATCTGTCCAGCATAACAGCAGCTGAGGAAAAAGCTGATGGTTCAGAGTCTGGCCCTCAACCGGTAATGGTTGAAAAAACTGTTACTGCCAAGGAGACTCCTCCAAGGGAACCCCCGTTAGATATTCAGATTTCTACGCTGACCCTTCAACGGGGAACCGTCTCTTTTGTTGATCGACATCTTACAAAAACTTTTTCTACGACAATGTATGATCTGGGGGGGGAGATCACCGGATTGTCCTCTGCTGAAGAGATGCGGGCTAAGGTGAATTTGCACGGTCAACTGGAGAAACATTCCCCGTTAACCATTAATGGGGAAATCAACCCTTTAAGTCAGGATTTATTTGCTGATTTGACGATCAGCTTCAAGGAGATCGACCTGACTCCACTAAGTCCCTACTCGGGAACCTATCTTGGTTATGTTATCGATAGAGGGATACTCTATCTCGATTTGAATTACCACATTGAAAATCGGAAACTCAGTGCGACCAATCAAGTGATGATTGACCAGTTTACCTTGGGAGAGACGGTGAAGAGCGATCAGGCGACGACCCTACCGGTTGCACTTGCTATCCCTATATTGAAAGATGGTAATGGTGAAATCCATCTCAATATCCCTATTTCCGGTGATCTGAATGACCCCTCTTTCAGTGTGGGTGGAACTATTGCTACCGTTCTTTCGAATGTGATCGTCAAGGTTGTAACTTCCCCACTTTCATTGATCTCTTCGCTGATTGGAGGGGATGAGGGTTTCACTGGAATCACTTTTGCCAGTGGTTTCTCAACGATTAATCCTGCGCAGTTGACCAACCTTAAGAAGCTGGCGGGGATACTGGCAACACATCCGGCGTTGATGCTGGAAATCAGTGGTTTTGTCGATAAAGAGAAGGATCCAGAAATATATCGGCAAGAGCAACTACGGAAGAATCTGGCAGGAGAAAATGTTGTCGAGGAGGACCAACTTCAGAATTTGGCAAGAGCTAGAGCGATGGCAGTTCGTGATGCTCTAGTGGTTGAAAGCGAAGAGATTAAGTCACAGCTTTTCCTGAAGAAGGCAGACATTTATCAATTGCCTGAGGATGGTCCAGCAAGCCGGGTTGAATTTAATATCACAACCAAGTGAGAGAGATCTTTAGCTCAATATGAAATATTACCTGTTAACTTTTATCTTTGTCAGTCTATTCATCAGCACTTCAACTCCCGGTTTCGCCGAGCTCCATCTGGAGAATGTCCCGATACAGAGCGGCCTTCTGCATGGCCATATTGATCCGGGAGAGAAGGTTGTCTATGCCGGTCGGCAACTGAAAACGACCCCGGACGGAACCTTTATTATTGGCTTTGGCCGGGATGTTGAACTACAACAAACCCTGATCTGGATTGATACTGACGGAAACCACCATCCCTATAAACTGAGTCTCAAACAGCGCAAATATAATATTCAGAGAATTGATGGTATCAGCAAAAGGATGATGAACCCAAGTCAAACGGACTTACAGCGGATCCATCAAGAAGCTCTGCAGGTTGCAAAAGCCAGGGAGCATAAGAGTGACCGACTCAATTTTCAGGAAACCTTTATCTGGCCAGTCACCGGGCGAATCAGTGGAATTTATGGCAGTCAACGCATCTTGAATGGCGAGCCCCGCCGGCCCCATTTTGGAATCGATATTGCTGCGGCAAAGGGGACTCCGGTTATCGCTCCTGCCGGGGGAGTTGTAACGTTGGCTCACCAGGGGATGTTTTACTCTGGAGGCACCCTGATTATTGATCACGGCTATGGTCTCTCTTCCAGCTTTCTCCATCTGAGTAAAATCCTGGTCAAAGTTGGGGATCAGGTGGTTCAGGGGGAGATTGTCGCTCTGGTTGGTGCCTCTGGCAGAGTCACCGGTCCACATCTTGACTGGCGAATCAACTGGTTTGATCAGCGTCTTGATCCTGCCCTGCTGGTTCCTGAAATGCCGAGTCATTAAAGAAGATGGCGGATTTCGAATTACAATCTGAATATCATCCCTGCGGCGATCAGCCACAAGCAATAAAAGAGTTAGTTGAGGGTCTTGAACGCGGCGACCGCCATCAGGTACTTCTCGGGGTGACCGGTTCAGGTAAAACTTTCACTATGGCCAATGTGGTCAATCAGCTGCAACGCCCAACGCTGGTTTTGGCCCATAATAAAACTCTGGCAGCACAGCTCTATGGAGAATTCAAGGAACTGTTTCCAAACAATGCCGTTGAATATTTTGTCAGCTACTATGACTATTACCAGCCAGAAGCTTACGTCCCTTCGACCGATACGTTCATCGATAAAGACAGTTCCATCAATGAAGAGATTGACAAGTTACGGCATAGTGCCACCCGTTCATTGCTAACCCGCCGGGATGTTCTGATTGTCGCTTCGGTCAGTTGTATTTACGGACTTGGTTCCCCTGAGGCCTACTCCGGCATGCTGGTTAATTTACAGACCGGGATGGAGCTTGACCGGAATAAGTTTCTCCATAATCTGATTGAAATTCAGTATGAACGTAACGATATTGACTTCCATCGGGGCACGTTCCGGGTGCGTGGCGACAGTGTCGAAATTTTCCCCGCCTATGAAGAAAAACGGGCTCTGCGAATCGAGTTTTTTGGTGATGAGATCGAGGCTATCAGTGAAATTGATCCCCTTCGCGGGAAAGTGATTGATCGACTCGACCGCACCTCAATTTTTCCTGCCAGCCATTATGTTGCCACCAAACCAACATTGAAACGGGCGATCGGTGAAATTCAGGATGAACTTCAGCAGCGGATTCAGTATTTTCAGGAGCGCAACATGTTGCTGGAGGCACAGCGTATTGAACAGCGCACTCTATTTGACATTGAGATCATTGAAGAGATGGGTTACTGCCAGGGAATTGAAAACTATTCCCGGTTTCTTGACGGGCGCAAGGTTGGTGAGCCCCCTGCAACTCTGCTCTCTTATCTGCCTGACAATGCCCTGATGTTTATTGATGAAAGCCATGTCAGTGTCAGCCAGGTCGGGGGGATGTATCGAGGTGACCGCTCCCGTAAAGAAACTCTGGTCAACTATGGCTTTCGCCTCCCCTCAGCCCTTGATAACCGCCCCTTGATGTTTGAAGAATTTCAACAACGCCAGCCACAGACTGTTTATGTTTCTGCCACTCCTGCCGATTATGAAATGGAAAAAGCACAAGGCGTGTTTGTCGAGCAGGTTATCCGCCCGACCGGGCTGGTTGATCCCCCGATTGAGATTCGTCCCGCCACCGAACAGGTCGATGATCTGATCGAGGAGATCCGTATCACCGTCAAAAATAATGCTCGGGTGCTGGTGACCACATTGACCAAGCGGATGGCCGAAGATCTCACCAGTTATTTGCAGGAACTGAATATCCGGGTCAACTATCTTCACTCCGACATTGACACCCTTGAACGGGTGCAGATTATCCGTGCCCTGAGGGAAGGGGAGTTTGATGTCCTGATTGGGATCAACCTGCTACGTGAAGGGCTTGATATCCCGGAAGTTGCCCTGGTGACCATCCTTGATGCCGATAAAGAAGGTTTTTTGCGTTCGGCCCGATCGCTGATCCAGACCTGTGGTCGTACCGCACGTCATGTTGATGGACGGGTGATCATGTATGCCGATAAAATCACCAAGTCAATGCAAGCCTGCCTCGATGAGACCGAGCGACGCCGGACCAAGCAACTGGCTCATAATAAGAAACATGGGATCACACCACAATCGATTAAGAAATCGCTGCGCTCAATTCTGGACGATCTTTCAGAGAAAGATTATGTCGAGATGGCACTGGTCGCTGAAGCTGCGGCGGAGTACACCAATCTGGGGGAACTGAAAAAGAAGATTGGGGAACTCAAAAAGGGGATGCTTAAGGCTGCAGCCGATCTTGATTTTGAACAAGCGGCAGAAATGCGTGATCAGATGCTGATACTGGAGAAGCGGGAGTTGACGTTGCGCTAGTTTAGAACAATGAGGTAGCCACCAAGACACCAAGCTCTCCAAGAAGGTCAAAGGTGAAAATCCGGTTTTTGTTTTTGAACCCAAAAAGACCCTTAAGATTTTTTTGGTGCTCTTGGCGTCTTGGTGGCAGATAAGTTGAGTGAACTAGGTAACCAGATAGAATTAAAGGAATTGATATGCCAATCTCATTTTATGAAGCCCGGCAGCAGATTCTTGATGCTGTCCCGGTCCTTGCGACAGAAAAAGCTTCTCTGTTAGATGCGTCCGGTCGAGTTATTGCCACGGATATTGTTGCGGAATACTCCTTGCCGGCCTTCGATAATTCAGCGATGGACGGCTATGCGGTTCGAGTAGCGGATTGCAACATCGGGAGAGTCCTTCCTGTGATTGGGTATCTTCCGGCAGGGGAGACATCTTCTGCTCCAGTCAAGCCGGGAACGGTGACGAGAATCATGACCGGAGCACCGATTCCACCGGGGGCTGATGCGGTGATTCCTCTTGAAAACTGCCAGGAGGGGCAAGATCAAATAACCATTCAGCAGACGGTGAAAAAAGGGGATCATATTCGCTGGTGTGGAGAGGATATCCGTCCCGGTGATCAGGTTATCTCTCGTGGGACACCACTGCGTCCGGCAGAGATCAGTTTGCTTGCTTCATTTCGCCGTGCAACCGTTCCGGTTCATCTTCGTACCAGAGTTGCTATTCTTGCAACTGGCGATGAGTTGCAGGAAGTTGATGAGCCCCACTTCAGTGGGGGAATTGTCAACAGTAATTCTCCGTCATTGGCTGCTGCCGTTCGGGAAATTGGTGCTGTCCCGATCATTCTTGGTATCGCCCGCGATAATCTCCCCAGTTTGCGTGAAAAAATCAAACAGGGGCTTCAAGCCGATGTTCTTATCACTTCAGCCGGAGTTTCTTCCGGGGATCGTGATCTGGTTCGTGAGGTCCTGGAAGAATTTGGGATGGAGGAGCTTTTCTGGAAAATAAAGATCAAACCCGGACACCCAACCGCTTTTGGGATGCACAATAATACGCCGGTTTTCTCCCTCCCCGGCAATCCAGTTTCAACGCTGCTCACTTTTGAAGAGTTTGTTCGCCCGGCACTGCTGAAAATGATGGGGCATCACAGTGTCCTCAGAACTCTGTACCGTGCCACCTTGAGTGAACCGCTCAAGAAAAAGCCGGGGCGGCTACAGATTTTACGCGTCGCCCTACAGATCAACCAGGATGGGGAACTGATAGTTAGTAGCGCGGGTGATCAGAATACCGGAATCCTACGTACTCTGGTGGATGCTCAAGGGATTGCCCTGCTGGCAGCGGAGCGTGATTTTTTTGCCGCCGGAGAAAAAATAGAGGTCCACCTTTTTGGAGCTTCAACTACATTGGGATATTGAGAATTTTTTATTGAAGAAATATTGCAATAAAAGTAGAATCCCTCGAAACCTATTCGGAGGTAGTTAGTTCGCTGGTGCGGCTCACGGTCTTCAACACCGATGCGGGGCGTATCCCGTCCCTGGTGAGTTCGATTCTCATCTACCTCCGCCAAACTTTTATTCCACTCAGGGTAAAACAATGCATCTTTCCAGTGAATTGATCGGTGAATGTATGATTGTCAGATGCCAGGGTGAGTCAGATTGCCAGTCCTGCATTGATACAATCTATCGACCTATTCTTAACCAACTGGAAGATACCCAATGTACCGGGCTGGTTATTGATAAGCGGGGGATTCAGTGTTCCCGGGAAAAAAAGAGTTTGAATCTGGTTGCAGAAACAATTCTTCTCTATAAAAATCGCTCACCACTACGAAAAATGGCACTTGTTACCTCGATTGAATACAGCAAAGATGAGGAGCTGTTGCGTAATATCCTCTTCGAAAAAGGGCTGAATATCCGTCTTTTTACCGATCTGGAAGAGGCCACTCTCTGGGCTCAGTCCTACCCTTGATACCTTTTGCTTTCCATTCTCCCAAGCTCTACATATAGGTTCTGCCACCAACGTAGGTCTTTCTGAAGAAGGAGCTTGAAAGCTTTGCAACGCGCACAGTTTTGCCGGTCCGTGGCGCATGGATAAATTTCCCGTAGCCAATATACATCCCGACATGGGTCACCCGCTTTCCCCCTTTGGTTGCAAAGAAAACTAAATCTCCTTTTTTCAAATTCTTTTTTGCCACAAAATGGCCGGCTTTGAATTGTGCTCGTGAATTGCGCGGCAGGTTTAAGCCGTTCAGCCGGTAACTGACCATGGTTAAGCCACTGCAATCAAATCCATTTTTGCGATTTTCACCGCCCCAGCGGTAGGGAACACCAATAAATCTTTGTACGGTTGAAACCAGTTCGGCACGTAAATCCCCCTGTCCACTCCGTTGAATTCTGGCGGCAGCATAGTTTTCCGGAACAACAATAAAAAAGCGTCTGATAATTCCCTGATTCTGCAGCTGCTCGGCTTCACTCCGGGCTTTTTGATAACTTGTATGGTTGCCGAAACGGACTTTGTAGAGTCCCGATTTATGCCGGAAATAATAGGCATCGACGCCACGGCGGGTTAATGACTGCTCTAGTTGTACCGCATTATTCAGCTGGTTAAAGGCTCCAATCTGGACAGAAAACCCCATTTTTTCCAGAGGACCGGTTGATTGAATCGCCCCATTGAGAATTTCAGCGACAAGATCGGTATTCGCAGCTGTTGGAGCTGTCGACTGAGGAGGAGGGGTACAGGAAACGGGGATCAGGAGAAGGATGATGAAAAATAACCGGGAGAGGTATTGGCGCATTGAAAACCACGACTATCTGGAAAGAGTTTTATACAGGCCGTTGAAAAAACTATCTGCGTTACGATTGCTGTGTTGAAAATTGCTTCAAAATGCCCATTTAGTGTGTCTAAACTATCCGTGTGTAAGCTGCGATTTTTCGGCAATTTTCGCCTTGCACTCGCAGATTCGAAAATGTTTTTCAACACTCTGGATAGCGACAAAAATCAGAGAACAAAAAGATCTATTCAATTTAAAAGACGTCCCTGAGTACCATGATGATCAAAATAGTTCAAAGGGGTTTGTTCCGTAAATGCCTGGTAAAATAGAGGAAAAGAACCACCAGGCAAATAGTAAAATACCAGATGAACCAGGGGAGGGAATCAACAAAGACCGTATTCTTGAGGGTTTCCCCGGCTATATCAAGCTGTTCAGCACTGATTTTATCGCGTAAGTGAGCCAATAGCAGCGCGTAAAGAATCCCGATTCCACCATAGCCAAGATTCAGAAACAGCCCCTTGAAACTGAGGACCGTTGCCCGTTGTTCGGAGTTGGTTGCCTGATTCAAGTAATAGCTGAGAAAGAATCCGAGAAAGTAGAGGGTACTGAATAAAAGCAACGCAGGGAGAATTCCAATTTTGGGCCAGGCTAAAGATATCCCGATTAATCCTGCCAGAATTAACCCTGCGGTAAACAACAGGTTGAAAAGAGCTGATTTTTTTTCACTCAATCGACGTGCCACTCCAGGGATAAAAAACCCAAATAGCGCCAATACTGAGCCAAGAACGCCAAACAATGCTTCAGGAACTTCAATGATACGATAATATTGACTGGCCATTGTTATGATCATCCGAACAACGCTGTCATAAAGCAGCCCAAACAGCATTAAACCCAACACAAAGGGGGTGCGGAAGATCCACCGCCCGGCTTCCCAGACAAGCTGAAATGATTGATTGATCGCTTTGCAACTTTGCTTCCCCGGATTCTTCTCCTTGCCGGTAATCTCCCGCATCTGTAAGGTTGTCAGCAGAACCAGAACTGCGGAGACCAGGGTGAAGTAAATCGGCAAACGCAAGGTTTCTTCCCGGGAGATTGTCATCCCCAGTCCGAGCAGGTTGGCCCCTTTCTGCATCAACTGTGGATCATAGATCACCCCACCCAGGGTCATGGCGATAAAAAATCCGATCGATTGCACCTGCACCTGCCGCTCAAGAACCCGCCCCCAATCTTTTATATCCCCTTCCTGTTGCAAACTGTCGTAGGCAAGTGCTTCATCGGCACCACTGGCCGCTGCTTCTGCCATCCCGCTCAATATCCGGTTGAGGACAAAGACCCAGAACAGGAGTGTCAGGTTGGAGCGGGGGACAAAGGCCCAGATCGCAATTTCCACAACCATCAGAACACCGGCAAAGACCAGTAGGTTCCGCCGACCAATAGTATCCGCCAGGGCACCGGATGGGACTTCACAGAGGACAATTGTTGCTGCCCAGACTGCATTGAGGATGGCAAATTGCGACAGGGTCAGACCAAAATCAAGAAACAGGATGGAAAAAACCGGATAGTAGAACCGGGCATTGAACAATACCCG
>JAGLDI010000197.1 GCA_023145655.1 Desulfuromusa sp.
GATTATTGGTGAATTTGCGCCCTGCAGAGGTGTCACCCGGGATATCCATATGACAGGAAATCATGCACCCTTCTTCTTTAAATCCCTTGGTATTGATGTCCCAGAAGATCCCGACTTTATCTTCGTAATAGGTATTGTCATGGCCGGTGCTGTCCTTCATTTTCATCTGCTTCCAGCTGCCATCATCTTGTTTAATCCAGGGAAACCGAGCCAGACTCTTAGTGGGATCATCATACTGGATCAATAGATAGAGGTACTCATCGTCATAGAGTGATTTCATGGTGACGGTGGTCTCTTGCATGCCGTCGTAACCATTGCTTGGCTCATAGGGGAGGTTGTCCAGAGTCACTTTCAGGGGAGCGGCCTTTTGCCAGGCATTATCAACTGCACCGGAGAGGAGGATCGGTTTGTTGGTTTTGACACTGGTTAAGGTTGTAGTGGCATGTGCTGTGACCGCAATAAAGAGGAGTCCAGTCAGCAGGCAGAGAGTACGAAGCAGATAACGTGATTTCATGGTTTTCTCCTTTCGGTGAGTGAAATGCTCAAGAGTTAATCTGCAAAGTGTTATTTTCTTGAGCGTTTAGGTAAACAATAGCGGAGGGTAGGGATATTTCCAGATAATTGATTTTATCAGAGGGGCAACAATTGAGAATTTTTCTTCACAGAGAAAGGAATTCAATAGTCATTTCAGGATGTTAATCTGCAGCTATGGAACTCATACAGGTGACGATTTTTTTTCCTTGGGGTGAAAGCTGATAATTTTTTCTGCCATCCTGTTCAATCAGGTGGGCCTCTTTTAAAATTTTAAGGTGAAAATTGACTTTGGTATGGTCATCAATCTTCAGCTGGCGGGTCATATCCATGAACCGTAGTTTGTTTTCTTGGTAGAGGAGCATCAACACTTTGCGCCTGGTGGCATTGGCTAAACATTTGAACATGTCGTCAGAATTCAGCAACTCTTCACAGATGCCAAATTTAGCTTCTTCCAGACAGCGGCGGACAGCGACGAGCAGCTCATCAATTTTAAATGGCTTGGTGATATAATCATCCGCTCCGGAACGCATTGCTTCAACGGCACTGTTGACAGTGGAGAAAGCGGTCAGCATGATGATCCGGGTTTTAGGATGGTTACGCTTGATCAGCGGTAGAGTTTCCATTCCGTCCATGCCGGGCATCACTGAATCGAGCAACACCAGGTCAAATTTATCGGCCTGTAGCTTTTCCAGCGCAGCTTCACCATTTTCTGCCGAAGATGGTGAAAAGCCGTTATCGCCAAGAACTTCAACGAGATTGTCGCGCAGATCCTGATCATCATCCACAACCAGTACTTTAATCATTGGCAAACCCTTTCAGGGGAAAGGTGAGGGTGACAGTTGTCCCTTGACCGGTTTTACTTTCCAACTCTATGTGGCCACCATGAAGATCCATGATTCCATAACAGATTGATAATCCTAATCCGGTTCCCTGGCCGATCTCTTTGGTGGTGAAAAATGGATCCATAACCTGATTCAACGTCTCTGTGGCGATTCCGCAACCACTGTCACTGATCAGGGCGAGAACCTGTCCATTTTCCGTCTGGGTGGATATTTCTATAACCCCGTGTTTAGGGGTTGCATCCATGGCATTCACCAGGATATTGAGAAAAACTTCTTCCAGTTTCCAGGGGATTGCCAGAATCGGCGGAGAGTCATCGAGATGAACTGTCAGCTTGTAATCTTTTTTTCTGGAACCGAGTAATTCCAGACTACTCTTAATGATATCATCTAACGGTGTGGGGACAAATTCAGCCTCTTTTTCCGTCGAAAATGCCAGCAGCTCCCGGGCAATTTTTGAGGCCCGGTCCAGATTCCGCTCTATTGCAGTTATCCGTTTGGTCACTCGCTTCTGATCTACCGGCCCGGTCAGATCTTTTGTCAGCATTTCGACATTCATGGAGACGTTAGTCAGAGGGTTGTTGATCTCGTGAGCAATACCAAAGGCAAGTTTTCCAAGTGCATGCAGCTTTTCAGCTTTGGCAAAACGACTCAACCTGTCCTCCATTAATAATTTACGCTCCTCATCAAAGGTGTAGAGGGCATTCATCACAAAATGGAGAATGACAAAGGCTGAGAGACCGCGGAACAGTTCTATCGGGGCGTTCCAGAGTGGCAGGTGGGTTCCGGACGGAACCACCCCGGTCAACAATCCATAGGCCATCAGGGCGATTCCGGCACCGATGAAATTTCTTGCCCCCTTGGTGCTGATGTGGGTCACGGTTTGGGAATAGAGAATCAGCCCCAGGCCTGAACAGACTGCTGCTGGCAGGCCGATGAAATTACGGATTCGACTATTGATAAAGGTAAAAGCATCACCAGAGAGGTGATCAGGAAACGGTAACACGGCAATGATCAACAGAACCACAGCTATGAATGGTAGCAGGTTAAACAGCTGGTTTTTCCCGGGAAAAATCAGTCGCAGAATGTGTATCCCGAATAGCAGCAGAAAGCTGAAGGAGACAAAAACCAGGATCAGCTTCAACAGATTGATCAGAGGAATAAATTGTTCTGGGAAAGATGGTGATGACAGGTTCTGATAAAGCTCAAACCATTCATGGAAAGCATGGCTGTAGGCAAATAGAGCAAACAACCACAACACACTGGCAATTTTCAGATGGCTGGCACGGGTATCCCGGGAGGTAATCGAGACCCCGATGGCAAAGAAGGCCATTCCGTAAAAGAGATAGAGGAGAAAAGTAAAAAATTCACTCGGCATACTGTGAGTATACTCGAACGTTTAATCTTTATCAAAATTGTCGGGTTTATTTTTCAAGTTAGCCAGTGAACTTTTTCTGCTCATTGATTCAAATCTTGACTTACAGTGCCTCTGTTAGCCGTTTTTCCGTCCACTCTGCTTCTTCATTACGGCGTTGCTGATTCCATCCCAGTTCCTCTGCCATGATTTCCTGAACTCTGGCAGCTGCCTGCTTTGCTGCTTCGGTATCGAGTAATGCCAGTGGCATCCGTCGAGCCAGGACATCAATCACCCTTTCAGCCAGTTCATGACGGGTGGCATAGAGGACTTCTGCTTCAAGCACCGGGTGGTTCTCAACCAGGCGCGCACCGTAACCATCCAATGTCAATTCGGCAATTTTGTGTGCTTGATCCCCGTAGGTTCGGTTCAGGTATGCAGCAACGTCAGGGTCGAAGCCATATTTTTTACTCAACTCAAGGTTGCCATTTTCATTATAGTCGGCACTGCCAAGAATCGGCAGATGCTCAGTTTGGCAGGTTGGTTTAGGTGCAGCTAAATTGAACAGTTTAAATGCATGATCTACGGTATCCAATGCCATTTTTCGGTAGGTTGTCCATTTGCCTCCAGCGATAGTCAGCAGGCCGTCTTTACTGTCTTCAATGACGTGGTCACGGGCTAATTTAGCAGTATCGGCTGCTTTGGGATCGGAGACCAATGGCCGTAATCCCGACCAGACCGCCTTGACATCTGATCTGTCGACTTGCAGGTTGAAATAACGGGTGACATGGCGCAATAGATAGTCGATCTCTCCTTCCAGTGGTTGTGGATGTTCAGTGACCTCTGCCGGTTCGTCAGTGGTTCCGATCAGGGCGTGATTCTCCCAGGGGAGAACAAAGAGAACTCGACCATCTTCAGTTTCTGGAATCATCAAGCCGGTGTCAGGCGGAGCGAAGCGTTTATCCAGAATAATATGGATACCGGTGCTGGTCGTAATAATTTTAGGGGAATCAGGATTGTCCATGGTTCTGATATTGTCGACAAATGGACCGGTAGCATTAATCACCCCTCTAGCGTTGAGCTGCCAAGTTTCGCCAGTCAAAGAATCGGTGAGTTTTGCTCCTGATACTTTCCCGTTTTCTTTTAGTAACCCACTGACCGCTACATGGTTGGTAATCACCGCACCCTTTTGTTCTGCTGTCAAAGCTAGAGACAATGCCATACGGGCATCGTGAAACTGACCGTCGTAGTAGAGAACTCCCGCTTTAAGCCCTTCAGATTTCAATCCCGGAAAGCGCCGCAGTGCTTCTTTGCGGCTCAACAAACGGCTATGACCGATATTTTGTTTTCCGGAGAGGATGTCATAAAATTTCAGACCAGCAAAAACGTAGGGGACATCAAACCACTTGTACAATGGCGTAACAAAAGCGATTCGATTTGACAGGTGACGGGCATTTTTAAGCAATAAACCTCGTTCATGCAATCCATCTTTGACCAAGTTATACTGCACCCGATCCAATGTTTTAACCGCCATTTCCAGATAACGAACCCCACCATGAACCAGTTTGGTACTGCGACTACTGGTTCCTTCAGAGAAATCATTTTTTTCAATTAACGCAACTTTGAGACCACGAGTTGCCGCATCAAGAGCGACCCCACAGCCGGTGGCACCACCGCCAATGATGATCAGATCAAAGAGGCTACCATCTTTTAATTTCTCTAAGTTTTCCTGTCTGCCCATGTTGCCTCTCCATCTCTAAATGGATGTAAGTTAGGAGCCAGGGCCTGATGCCCTGGCTCCTTCACTACTGACCTCAACTACAAAGGTTCTGTTGGTTAGTCAGGCTTTTATTTTACTTTACCTGCCCGCCATGCCTTGATGAGGTCATCGTAATTGACAGTCTCACCTTGTGGTTTTTCATTGGCAAGCTTTGCTTTTGGTGAACCCGGTTTATTCAACCAATAGGCTTCATCTCGTTCTTTATTCAGCAATGGACCTTTGTCGCCCTGGGACTTGCTGCGGGCGATCCGCTTGAGAACCTTATCCTGTTCGCGAGCAAGGTTATCCATTGCGGTAGCAACGGTCACTTCACCAGCGACAGCTTCACCGATATTCTGCCACCAAAGTTGCGCTAATTTTGGGTAATCAGGAACGTT
>JAGLDI010000198.1 GCA_023145655.1 Desulfuromusa sp.
CCGTTGGTGTAGAAAATCAGCGGACGTTGTCCTTCTTTTTTTTCGATACCATCGGCATAAAGTTGTGCCTGTTTGCGTCCGATCTCAGGACTCTTGCTGCTGCGCTTGGCCTCAATTACCGCCAACGCTTTGCCATTATCTTCACGCAAGATATAATCAGCATAACCGATGCCACTGTCGGTCGGCTGATAGAGAACTTCCTCCTCCTGAACAACCTCAGCAGTACTGGCGCCATTGGCAGCAATATCCCAACCGGCTTCAGCAAGCATCACGTCGATCAAACGACGGCGGGTGGTCTCTTCATCAAATTCGAGGATATTGGCCGCCTGCTGACTAGCGGCAAGGAGGGATTCAAGCTCTTCGGCTTTCTTTTCAGCAACTTCGACAGCAGCACGTTGTTCTTCCAACTCTGATAGAAGTTGCTGCATCTGCTCTTCCTGAACTTTAAGCTTTTGCAGAGCCGCTTTCTTCTCTTTTTTTATCTTCCCCTTGGTATCGACATATTCGACAGAAATCGCTTTAAATGCGGGAAGTTCACTGCGATCACCCTTCGCAATAAAAAGATAAAACCAGCGCGCCAGATCAAATGCTTCACTCAGATTCTGAACTGCATCATCAACGGGAACGGTGTCGCCGTGAACACCTTTGTTGCCGATTTTTCTCAACAGATGGATCTTGTCGAGGATGACCGGAGCAACAATTGAGGTGAAGGCACCATTAGTGAGCAGATCGACAAATTTGGCCTGGAAAGGTTTGGGAAGTTGATGGGTCTGGTAGATACGCTCGACCAGATTCTCGGCCAGCATCCGGAGCTTGGCCACAGCACTGGCGGGATCTTCATGGAGATACTTTTCGGCAAAACCACCCAGATCAGCCAACTCGGGAGCAACGTCCCGCAAAAATTCAAAGTTTTGTGATGTCATGATTTCTGTACTCATGCCCCCTTATTGAGCAATGGCCGTGCCAATCAATTGTTTATATCGAGTTTTTCCATCCAGTTTGAAAGTGTTTGATAGTTTTTCATCCCCAACAATTTAGCAGCTTTGCTCTTGTTTCCAGCAGACTCTTTGATGGATCTAGAGATGTACTGAGAGGAAATAAAGTCAAGAATTTCCTGAAGTTGGAACCCGTCCCCCAAAGGTTTATTTAGAATATCATCATTCAGTTTATGTGAGCTAGGCAGAAGTGCCTGGCGTACATCGTCTTCTTGTATTTTTTTATAGGGACACCAAACACAAATTCGCATGATGGTATTAAAAAGCTCTCTGGCATTACCAGGCCATTGGTGCTGAAGTATAATCTTTTTTGCGTTAGCAGAAAATTTCTTATCTATATAGCCAATCCCACCAGCCAATTTCTGATTAACTTCGACAAGCATCGCTTCGAGCATAATCCCCAAATCACCCTGTCGTTCCCTGAGCGGTGGAAGCCTGAGCATGGCAACGGCCAATCGATAAAAGAGATCAGAACGAAAACGGTCACAGGAAACCTCGGTAAGTAGATCACGATTTGTGGCAGCAATAATTCTGATATCGACAGGTCGCCCTTCACTCTCTCCAATTCGGACAACCTTGCTATCGTTCAAAACCCGCAGAATTTTTACCTGCGCAGCGAGGGGAAGTTCACCTACCTCATCAAGAAACAGTGTACCACCATCGGCAGATTCAAAATAACCGACCCGGTCTTTATCTGCACCGGTAAAAGCTCCTTTTTTATAACCAAAAAACTCTGCCTCAAAAAGCTCACCCGGAATAGCCCCACAATTAACCGAAATAAATTTATGTTTTTTGCGAGAACTGGTTTCGTGAATTGCGCGGGCAAAGAGTTCTTTGCCTGTTCCAGTTTCCCCTTCTATCAATACCGGAACATCGCGCAATGCAACAATACGAGCCTGAGCTACGAGTTTCTTCATTTCGGGACATTGGTGAATAATATGAGAGAACTCAGGAGTCTCGGGAGGAAGGCCCTCAATCAGTTTTAATAACCGCTCATCGGCAGCCTTGGCAATTGCAGGGGCAAATTCTGCTGAAATATCAAAGGGGATATGAACCGTTTCAACTCCCGCTTCAACCGATGATCGAACCATCTCTGCTCCTTCAAATCGGGCCTTGCCGAGCAAAACCCAGACCGAAGCCATTGCTGGGGTTCCGGGGCTGAGATGAAAAACAGGGATAACTTTCTGTGGAGCAGAGACCAGCTCTTTTCGGACAACCTCTTCAGCAATCAGATAGATGGCGGCAAAATCGATCGGACTGGCGAGGGTTACCTTGCGGCGATCTACCTCTGCGGATGTCTTTTGTTTAAGCCAGTCGATATAGGCAGCTCCATCGCCTTCGCTACCATAATTATCAAGAAGAATGACTTTGGCATAATTATTTGTCGTTACGACTTGGGCAATTGGGCCATCGCCAGCTTTTTCTTCACCCCTTGCCGCCCTCAAATCGGTCAAACCGATCCAGGCAAATAATATTTTCCCCATTTGCACCTCTCAGGTAAAAGTATTTCTATAATATAAAAAAATTTACATATACACAAATCTTTTTCTACGAAGTCGCTAAAAGATGACCAACAGTGATCACTCATCCCATGCTGCTTACAAAATAATCCTCCAAACACTTACAAGAAGCGAAAGACATAAAACAACACCAGAAAATAATATTTTGTGGTTCAAGTTTTGCGATGGTTATTCTTTACCTAAACCCCCTAAAGACTTAATTTGAAGCTGATTAAATAAACTGGAGGAAAAGTTGATACGATATTTTCAGCAACGACCAGAACTTGTATTTGTCA
>JAGLDI010000199.1 GCA_023145655.1 Desulfuromusa sp.
AAATGGTATTGCGCTCTGTCAGATCCAGTGCCAGAAGATAATTGGACTGGGCCTACTGGTTTCATCCATGACGTTCTTTATGAACTCTACATCAAAGACCATGAGGCTCCTGAGGATTGCGAGTACTACATGTGTGGTCCCCCACTGATGGCCAATGCCGTTACTAATATGCTCATCGATCAAGGTGTTGAGCGTGAGAACATCATGTTTGACGATTTTGGTCCCTGATTAAAGTGTGAGCTGAGAGATTGCAGTTCGATGTTTAAATGCTAAAATTAAGTTAGTAGCGCTTTGATCGATAAAGGAGAAATCTGATGCCATATGGACAAGCAAAAGGGATTATAGATGCTGGCAGGGCGTTTCACCAGCGAGCCAGTGCTTTTTACCAGCAACTTCACGATAAAGCCGAAGGTGCTCGGGTTAAAATGTTGCTTGACTATCTGGTTCGCCATGAAGCACATCTGGAGCGTGCTCTAGCTGATTTTAACGAAGCAAGTAGATTAAAAGCCCTGGATGCGTGGTATCAATATGCACAAAAACAATGTCTTTTACAGCCATTTGATGTCAGCCAATATCCAGAGGATATGACCCCTGAAATGGTCATGGAAATTGGCCTGAACATTGACAGCTGTCTGATTGCATCATACAAAGGGATGGCAGAGGGCGCAACAAGTGCCGAAGTGCGGGAAGTATTTGAAAACTTGCTGCTGATGGAAGAACAGGAAAAACACAAATTAGCCAGAATTGCACTTGAAATTAACGAAATGTAAATTTGTCCTGCCAACAGGATGAGAGAGCCGCATCAATTGATGCGGCTTTTTTTTGGAGAAAAGAATGAAACGGCTGAGTTTGCTCACCATTGTTTTTCTATTGCTGGCAGGTGGAATAATCTACCTGAACCAGCGTAAAACCGCCAGTGACAAACTGATATCCATAAGTGGAACAACCATGGGTACCAGCTATCATATCAAACTGGCACCGACAGCTAAGATCAATCTACCTTCTTTAAAAAGTCAGATCGGTTCACGTCTTGAAGATATTGATAGCAAGATGTCAACCTATATAAAAGATTCAGAAGTCTCACGTTTCAACCGCCATGCAAGTGAAATCTGGATGCCAATCTCAGCTGAAACTATGGCTGTTATTGATGCGGCTCAGGAGATCAGTCAGCTGAGTCATGGTGCTTTTGATATCACTATTGGCAAATTGGTTAATCTGTGGGGTTTTGGACCCACTATCAATATTGATACAATTCCGGACAGTCATGCCATCCAGACTCTGCTGTCTCAAGTGGGGTATCAGCGGTTGGAGTTACGCCATGTCCCACCAGCATTGCGCAAAAGTAGTCCAGCGGTCTACCTTGATTTGTCGGCTATAGCTAAAGGATACGCTGTTGATGCCATTGCCAGATTGTTAGCAGAAAATCAGATCAATAATTTTCTGGTAGAGATCGGTGGTGAAATTATTACCCGTGGGTACAAACAGCAACAACAACCGTGGGTGGTCGGTATTGAGAGTCCGGTAGCGCAACAGCGCAGTATCCGAAAACGACTCTCCCTTCAAGATGTCGCTATGGCAACATCCGGGGACTACCGAAATTATTTTGAGGAGCAGGGGGTACGCTACTCACATACGATTGACCCCGCTACCGGTTACCCGATAAGGCATCAACTGGCGTCTGTGACGGTCATTGATCGTTCGTGTATGCGAGCCGATGCATTGGCGACTGCAATCACGGTGATGGGGCCGAGTCAAGGGCTGGAATTTGCAGAACAACAGCACCTTGCAATTTTTATGCTGGTGAAGCAAAATGAAGTATTCGTTGAGAAGTACAGCAGCGCTTTTGAGTCTTATCTCAAAGCTGGTAAGGATTAATTATGGAACTGCTTATACCCGCACTGATTATCTTTCTGCTCGCCTTTACTGGATTATCGATCGGTATTCTCTTTGGTCGTAAAGGTATCTCTGGAAGCTGCAGCAGCAATGAAGCCAAATTACTCGATATCCAATGTTTCTGTGGGCAGGATGATAATTGCCCTATTGCTGCCGGCGATGGTGGAATTTCGATTAAAGCGGTCTGTACCGGTGATGATATCGCAAAATGTCAGCAGATGGTGGCTGATTTTGAGGAAAAGACCCGCAAGCTATCTCCTCCCTCATAACGACCAGGTTTGTTCTGAACTGCGGCGAGGGTATTGATTCATGAGTTCCCTCTACATACATATCCCGTTTTGTACCAGTAAATGTCCTTATTGCGATTTTTATTCTCAGGTCGGCTCTCAACAACAAATTAATGAATATGTTGAATTACTAACTCTCAACATTAAAATTCTGGAAGACAAAACATCATCCCCCCGACCATTCGAAACTATTTTTTTTGGCGGGGGAACCCCATCTCTCCTTTCCATAAAACAGATAGAAAAAATACTCAATAGGGTCCACAGAAGCTTCGGGATAGAGACGGATGCTGAAATTACGCTGGAAGCCAATCCTGGAACGGTGAATCTGGAACAATTACAAGGATACAGGCAGGCTGGCATCAATCGTCTGTCACTTGGGATTCAGTCACTCAAAGATGAAAATCTGCAACTGCTTGGCAGAATTCATAGCGTCAGTCAAGCAGGCAAAAGTATTGATGCTGCTCGTAGCGCTGGATTTGACAATCTTAGCCTTGACCTGATATTTGCCCTCCCCAATCAGGACCTGCCAGCACTGGAAGAGGAAATCTTTGCACTATTGGATTTCAGCCCGGAACATATCTCCCTCTATGGCCTTACATTTGAGGAGGGTACCGAATTTTCCACCCGCCTACAATCAGGGGAGCTGTCCTCTTGTGGAGAAAATCTCTATGCAGAGCAATATCGATTACTCCATGAACAGTTACTTGCCGCAGGATATGAGCATTACGAAATTTCCAATTTTGCCCGTCCTGGACGACGCTGCCGCCACAACCAAATCTACTGGCAACGTAAAAACTGCCTGGCTATCGGAGCGGGTTCTCACAGCTTTATTGAAAAAGAGTGGGGCGAACGTTGGCATATTCCTCCAAACTTGAAGCACTATAGAGAGTCACTACAATACGGGAAAAATCCGGCCGAACTTCTGGAAACATACAACCGTCAGGGGGCAATGAAAGAATTTGCCTACCTGGCCCTACGCACTAGCACTGGAATTGATCGGCACAAGTTCAAACAGAAATTCAACCTCCCTCTGGAACAAGTTTTTCCAACAGCACTCGAAAAAACCAGCAATTTTCTCCGGACAAATCATGATTATTACAATTTTGAGTTAGATGGCTGGCTTCTTTATGACCATTTGATCAGCCACTTTCTTTAGGAGACCAATCCATCAACAGTCTCCTGCGACATTCTTCTTAACCATCAATAAATTACCAATGGTTAGTCTTCTCCCGCCATAAGTCTTGACAAAGGGAGATGGTGTTGATAACCTTCGTTATTAGCACTCACCTCTGATGAGTGCTAATAACGAAGGTGGGCAAATCAAAACCCATTGCAACTTTACTGGAGTAACCCCGTATGGCTGACTCATTAAACGAACGCAGCCAAAACATACTTGAGGCAATAGTCGAAGACTACATCTCTTCTGCCGAACCGGTCGGCAGTCGTGCTATCAGCCGAAAGCATAATCTCAACCTGTCTCCCGCATCGGTACGCAATGTGATGGCAGACCTGGAGGAGATGGGGCTGCTCTGTTCTCCTCATACGTCAGCAGGCCGCATTCCGACCGAAAAAGGTTTTCAGTACTATATCGATACTCTGCTCGAAGTTCGCGATCTCAACAGCAATGAAAAACAAAATCTGCGTAATAGCTACCGCTTCCAAAATATGCGGATGGAAGATATTATGCAGGAAGTTGGCAGGGTTCTCTCCAGCCTTTCACAATATACAGGCTTGGTGATGGCACCTAAGTTTATCTCGACAGTTTTCCGTCAGATTGAGTTTATCCGCTTGTCGCGGGGTCGGTTGCTGATGATCTATGTCTCAGAAACCGGGTTGGTACAAAATAAAGTGATTGAGGCCGACTCTTCCCTCACCACCAGCGATCTTGAATATATCAGTAATTATCTGAGTAGTGAATTGAATGGTCTCTCGATTCAGGAGGTTCGGACAAAGTTAAGTCGAGAGTTACAGGAAGATCGTATTCACTATGATAAATTGAAAAAGCAGGCTTTAAATCTTTCCTGTGCCGCACTGCAGGATGAAATTGAAGATCAGATTTATGTTTCCGGCGCATCGCTGATACTAGGACAGCCAGAATTTTCTACACCAGAACAAATGAAGCGCTTGGTTCAGGCTTTTGAGAGTAAAAAACTTCTTATTGAGCTGTTAGATCGCGGCCACTCTGCACGGGGGGTTCAGATATTTATCGGCAGTGAGAGTAATCAGGTTGACCTGGAAGGTTGCAGTCTGATCACATCGAATTTTTCTAATCAAAAAGGGGCGATTGGCACTCTTGGTGTCATTGGTCCAATTCGGATGAATTATTCACAAGTTGTCCCGATCGTTGATTTTACCGCCCAGTTGGTAAGTCGGGTTCTGGATCGGGAAATAGGGCAAGATTGAGACAAATAAGGAGCATAAGAGGGTGACAGAAAAAAAAGTGAACTTAGATAATAGTCCTGAAACTTCAGTTGCTGTTGAAGCTGAAGTTGTCACCAATAAAGATGAAATCACGGTGTTACAGGAAAAGTTAGCTCAGGCTCTGGATGAGACTAAAGTCCATCAGGAGCAGTACCTGAGAGCCCTGGCTGACATGGAAAACTTACGCAAGCGGACTCAAAGAGACAAAGAAGATTTGGCCAAGTATGCCAATGAAAACATTCTTCGCGAAATCTTGCCCGTCATCGACAACTTGGAGCGTGCAGTTGAACATGCAGAACAGGCTGAAAGCGATGAGGGTCTGTTTGAGGGGGTGCAGATGACACTGACTCAGTTCGGTCAGTTGCTGAATAAATTTGGAGTGGAGACGGTAGATGCAATGGGTCAGACGTTCGATCCGGCGTACCATCAAGCGATGGGGCAGATGGAATCGGAAAATTATCCGGTGAATACGGTCGTTCAACAGATGCAAAAAGGGTATCAGCTCAATAAACGGTTACTGCGACCAGCTTTTGTTATGTTGGCAAAAAAACCAACCATAGAAAAGCCTGAAGATATAGATATAAAAGAAGCAGACGTAAAGTAACTCTGACAAACTTTCTAAGGAGGATATAAAATTATGGGTAAAGTTATAGGAATAGATCTGGGGACAACAAACTCTTGTGTTGCTATTATGGAAGGTGGTGAGCCGGTTGTCATCGCTAACTCGGAAGGCTCACGGACAACACCATCGGTTATCGCTTTTACTGAGAATGGTGAGCGGCTGGTTGGCCAGCAGGCAAAACGCCAAGCGGTTACAAACCCTGAAAATACACTTTTTGCAATTAAGCGGCTGATCGGGCGTAAATTTGATTCTGAAGCAGTACAAAAAGATATGAAAATCAGCCCGTTTAAAATCATTGAGGCTGACAATGGTGATGCCTGGGTAGAAGCCCGAGATAAAAAATATAGTTCACCGGAAATTTCTGCCATGGTGCTGCAAAAAATGAAGCAGACCGCAGAAGACTATCTTGGTGAAAAAGTGACCGATGCCGTTATTACAGTGCCGGCCTATTTCAATGATTCACAGCGTCAGGCAACCAAAGATGCCGGTAAAATTTCCGGACTGAATGTTCTGCGGATTATCAACGAGCCGACTGCTGCATCCCTGGCTTATGGTCTGGATAAAAAACATGAAATGACCATCGCTGTTTTTGACCTGGGTGGTGGTACTTTTGACGTCTCGATCCTGGATCTTGGGGACGGCGTTTTTGAAGTTAAATCAACCAATGGTGATACTTTCCTTGGTGGTGAAGATTTTGATCAGAAGATCATTGATTATGTCGCCGATGAGTTCAAAAAAGATCAGGGGATCGATTTACGCGGTGACAAGATGGCTCTACAACGGCTGAAAGAAGCCGCAGAAAAAGCTAAATGTGAGCTCTCTTCATCGATGGAAACCGATATTAATCTCCCGTTTATCACTGCGGATCAATCGGGACCAAAACATTTGAATATCAAACTGTCCCGTTCCAAACTGGAAAGTATCTGTGGCGATTTGATTGCCAAACTGACTGCACCATGTCAAACCGCACTGAAAGATGCCGGTTTATCTGCGAATGAAATCACTGAAGTTATCCTGGTTGGCGGAATGACCCGGATGCCTGCAGTTCAGGAGCGGGTTAAGGCAATCTTTGGCAAAACACCAAGTAAAGGGGTTAACCCTGATGAGGTTGTTGCCATTGGTGCTGCTATTCAGGGGGGAGTTCTGACCGGTGAAGTTAAAGATGTTCTCCTGCTTGATGTCACTCCACTCTCGCTGGGGATTGAAACTCTCGGCGGGATCATGACCAAGCTGATTGAAAAAAATACCACTGTCCCCTGCAAAAAGAGTCAGGTTTTTTCTACTGCAGCGGATAATCAACCGGCGGTTTCCGTCCATGTTCTGCAGGGTGAGCGGGAAATGGCAACCGATAACAAAACTATCGGTAACTTTGAGCTGGTAGGGCTTCCTGCTGCTCCACGTGGGGTTCCACAAATTGAAGTCACTTTTGATATCGATGCCAATGGAATTCTCCATGTTTCGGCTAAAGATCTTGGTAGTGGTAAAGAACAATCGATTCAAATTACTGCATCCAGCGGTCTTTCTGATGAAGAGATTAACCAGATGGTTCAGGATGCCGAAACTCATGCCAGCGAAGATAAAAACAAGCGCGAGCTGATTGAAGCACGGAATCAGGCTGATGGTCTTGCTTACACCACCGAAAAGTCACTGACCGAACATGGTGAAAAACTTGATAGTGCGACAAAGAAGCAAATAGAAGAGGCCCTGGAAGATCTGAAAAAAGCGATTGAAGGTGATAATCCAGAAGAGATCAAACAGAAGAGTGAAGTCCTTGCTCAAGCGTCTCACAAGCTGGCCGAAATGATGTACGCACAGTCTCAGGACGACGGTGGCGCTGCTGAAGAGACTGATAGTGGGGCAGCTGATACCGCTGGTGATGATGTCGTTGACGCTGAATTTGAGGATGTCGACGAAAAGAAGTAAAGCTTATCCACAGCCGCCAATCAGTTAAATGATTGGCGGCTGTCTTTTTAACTCAGGATAGTTATTTTGTCTAAGTGTGATTACTATGAAGTTCTGGAAGTCAAGCAGAATGCCAGTGGAACGGAAATAAAAAAATCCTATCGGCGCCTGGCAATTCAGTATCACCCCGATAAAAATCCCGGGGATGCTGCTGCAGAAAGTAAGTTTAAAGAACTTTCCGAAGCCTACGCCATTCTTTCCGATGCGCAAAAAAGGGCAACTTACGATCAATTTGGTCATGCCGGGGTCAATGGCGCCGGAGGCTTCTCCAGTGGTGGTTTTAGTGGTGCACCCTTTGAAGATATCTTTGGTGATATCTTCGGTGACATCTTTGGTGGTGGATCACAGCGGGGACAGCGGGGGCAACGGGGTGATGATCTTCGCTATAATCTGACCATCAGTTTTGAGGAAGCTGCATTCGGCACCGAAAAAAACCTCCAGTTACCACGCAAACAAGCGTGTGAAACCTGTCATGGATCCGGTGCTCGCCCGGGAACTGAAGCCCAAACCTGCTCTACCTGCCGGGGTGCTGGTCAAGTTCGATATCAACAGGGTTTTTTCACCATGACACGACCATGTCCCGACTGTCGTGGTAAAGGGAAAATTATTGCTGATCCGTGTTCCGACTGCCGAGGCACTGGACAGGTCAAGAGTAAACGAACAGTTGCACTTAAGGTCCCCGCCGGGGTTGAGGATGGGATCCGGCTGAAGTTGAATGGCGAAGGGGATGCTGGTTCTCAGGGTGCCCCCCCGGGGGATCTCTATGTTGTTCTCAGCGTCGAAGAACACCCTATCTTTACGCGCGATGGGCAGGATGTTATTTGCGAGATCCCTATCTCATTTGTTCAAGCAGCACTCGGTTGTGATCTTCAAGTCCCGACCCTGGAGGGGAAGCTTAAACTTAAGGTTCCGGCAGGAACTCAGACTGGAAAAGTTTTCAAGCTTTCAGGTAAAGGAATTGTCGCCTTGCAGGGACGCAATCGTCGCGGTGACCAACTGGTGATCCTGAAAGTTGAGGTTCCCACCAAGATGAATTCACGCCAGCGGGATTTACTGGAAGAGTTTGCCAAAGAGAGTGGTGAAGATATTCATCCGCAGTCCAAGGGTTTTTTTGATAAAGTCAAAGAAATGTTTGACTGATACCCAAATCAGCTGAGCCAGGAAGCTGTCGATCTCTCGCTATAATTGGTAAAGCCCGACAGTCTCCAAGAGACTTTATCTGCCATTTACTTGCTGATTCTGGTAAAATTCCTTTTTTCTTGTCGAAAATTACGGAGTAAGCATGAAGCAGATCTATTGCCTGATTCTAGCCGGAACCCTGTTTGTCAATCTGTTGTTGAGTTTCCCCCTAGCAACAGTTGTCAGTGCTGAAGTTGCAGAGCTGAACCAGGGTCAGGAATTATTTCAGGCAGGAGATCTGAATCAGGCTCTTGCTGTCCTGCGTAGTTTCGTTCAACAATCCCCAGATTCAATTGAAACGGCACAAGCTTCTGCATTGATCGGTCGGATTTTTACCCAACAACACAACTACACTGACGCAATTCTCTATCTACAACGTGTTCCTAGTATCTTTAGAAGTCCTGAGATTGAGCTCCTGCTGGGCAATGCGCTGGTGAAAAAGGGCAACTATACCGTCGGCTTAAAACAACTGCAGCACCTGTCTAATGAACCACTTAACTACGCAGATAAATTAATGCTCTATCGTGCTCTGATAGTTGCATCAACGGAAAATCAACAATTTCTTTTAAGCCTGTTTTACCTGCAACAACAACTCTCTCTCAATTTGAATTCTGCACCGATTCTTGCTCAAGCCCATTATCTGTTACAAAGTCGTCTCAGTGATGAAGAGCTGGCAGAAGCCGCCTTTATGTGGCAGGAAACAGCCATTGGGCAGGATGCCTTATTACAGCAAGCCCGCAGAGCTCTGGTTCAACAACAACCTGAATTGGCGAAACAACAATTACAGAAACTATTTGCCTCTTCAGCAACTTTTCCTTATTGGCAAGAAGCAGAACAGCTCCTGCAGAGAACTAGTGTTGATAACTGGCTCAGTCGTGACAGCATCGGGGTTCTCCTTCCCCTGACCGGACCGTATGCCTCTTATGGTGACCTGGTTAAAAAGGGATTGGAGCTGGCGCTGCAGGAACATAATAAAACCCGCTTGCCAGCCCGCTTTATTTATCAAGATACTGCGATTGAGGGAGTGGCGGCTGCCCCGTTGGTCAGTAGATTAACCGATGATGACAAAGTGATAGCAGTCATTGGGCCACTCCTTGGGGCAACGGCAGGTGAAGCAGCTCGGCGAGCCCAGCAGGAAATGGTGCCAATGCTGACTCTGGCACAAACAGAGGGGTTACCAGAACTCGGCAATTTTATTTTCCGCGATACCCTGACAGCAGAACAGCAAGTGAAAGTATTGATCGATTATGCCATGGCAAATGGGTGTATCTCATTTTCAATTTTACGTCCGGAAAATCGTCTCGGTGAAAAAATGAGCGCAGCTTTTGTCGCGGAACTTGAGAAAGCCGGTGGTGAAATTATTGATATCGTCAGCTACCCGGAAGATAGCACTGACTTTAGAAAACAAATTCAGCAATTACTCTGGGAAGATCGGGAAGTAAAAATCCCTGCAACGATAACCGAGACTGGGGAGGTGGAAGAGGTTCCGGAGCTTGAATATCCATTGCCCCCTTTCCACGCTCTATTTATTCCCGATTATGCCGATCGGATTAGTCAGATCGCCCCCCAGCTAATGTTTTATGGCATTAAAGATGTCACTCTGCTGGGGATTAATGGTTGGAATTCCCCTGATTTGATTGTTAAAGCCGGTCGTTTTCT
>JAGLDI010000002.1 GCA_023145655.1 Desulfuromusa sp.
GTCCAATCCCTGATAATTGAAGTGGAGCTTCCGCTGGGCAAAATTATGGCCACTCTCAAGTAGAAATCCAAACAGGAATCCAGAGAGGAGAACCCGCAACAGTCGATCTAGAATAACGCCATACTTGATCTGCCCCGGCTTAGCTTTGTTGGCCAGTCGTATCCAGCGGGTCATCAGCAGGCCGTGCAGACAGAAAATAATTGCCAGCCCGCTATCCAGAGTCCGTAGGATCAGGTAGCCGGAGAGTGCCCCCCAAGTGAGGGCAATGATGATGGTATCAAGGTTCAATGTTATCTCCTTTCAGGTTGTCCATTTACTAAGTGAGCCAATATACACATTCTTGCTGCGATCAGAAACTAAAAGAATCGCAAGAAAATCACGGCAATTGATTCCCTGTTGACCCCCTCAGTGCAAGAATGTTACCACTGCATCCTCAACTCTCAAGTGACACCATTATCCACCTTTTTTGCATTGAGTCCACATGACCCACCCCAAACGAAAGCAGTTCAAACTACTGCGAACTGAAGCACGCATGCTGATACCCTTGGCGGCACCGATTTTGACTGCGCAATTGGCCCAGCAATCCCTTGCCTTTACCGATACGGTGATGGCTGGGCGAGTCAGTGCTACCGATCTGGCAGGTGTGGCGGTCGGTGGTAGTATCTGGGGGCCGCTGTTCCTGTTTCTCTACGGAGTTCTTCTGGCGATTACACCGATGGTTGCACAATTACATGGAGCGGGGAAGACTGCTGAAACCGGGCCTTTGGCTCGCCGTGGTATTGTTGTATCCTTTCCGCTGGTTCTGATCGCCATCCTGCTGTTAAGTAACGCCAGTTTTATTTTTTCGCGGATGGGGGTTGACCCACAGGTTGCAGCTATTTCGACCGCATACCTTAAAGCTATTTCCTGGGGAGTGCCAGCGGTCGCTATCTTTTTTCTTCTACGCAATTTAAGTGAAGGACTTGGTTTGGTGCGGCCAAGTATGCTGATTGGTCTGGCCAGTATTCCTGTGAACGTGGCAGGTAATTATGTCTTCATTTACGGTAAACTGGGTTTCCCGGCTATGGGTGGGGCTGGTTGCGGCTGGGCCTCAGCGCTCAGCCTCTGGTTCATGTGTGGCTGTATGTTGCTGACCATCTGGCGGATCAGGCGCTATAACATGACCCACTTTTTTGATCTTGCTATGAAATGTGGTGCCGATGGAGCAGTGCAGTTCATCCGCCTCGGATTACCGATTGGTTTTTCGCTGTTGGTTGAAGCAAGTATCTTTGCCTTGATTGCCCTGTTCTTGTCCCCATTGGGAGCCCTGACTGTAGCTTCACACCAGATTACCCTGAACTATTCCTCAATGATCTTCATGATACCGTTAAGTATCTCCAGTGCTATCACTATCCGGGTTGGCCACGCTATTGGCAAGCGACGCTTTGACAGGGCTCGCCTGGTTAGTCAGGCGGGACTTCTGCTGAATTTATCCATAGCCCTGGTGACTGCAACGTTGACCATGGTTTTTGCCAAAAATATTGCTGAGATCTACACCCGTGATCCGCAGGTTATCGCCATTGCTGTCGGCCTCCTTTACTTGAACGCCCTCTACCAGTTTTCCGACGCCTTCCAAGTTGGTGCAGCAGCAGCCCTGCGCGGTTATAAAGATACCCGTGTGCCGCTGTTGATGGTGGTTATCGCTTACTGGGTGATTGGTTTGCCGCTTGGTTACAGTTTGGGTCTGACCGATTTTTGGGGTGCTCCGCTGGGAGCTGAAGGTTTTTGGATCAGCTTGATTATTGGACTCAGTGTTGCCGCGGTGTTGCTTGGTCTCCGGTTGCGCAAGGTTGGCCATCGGGAAGGCTGCTTTACTTCAGGATGAATAGCTCTTTTGTGCCGTTTAATGTGAGTGCAAATTTTCACAATCGCTTGTCAGACGATTAAATGACCGGCTTATTTGGGTGGTATGTGGATCTTCTTGTTCCTGAATTCTATGCTATCGCCAGCAACAATTTTTTTGCGTTTCTGGGTTTCTGTCAAGCCATTTACCAGAACCTGACCGTCAGCGATAACTGCCTTTGCTTCACCGCCGCTAGAGGCCATCCCTTCAACTTTAAGAAGCTTGTAGAGCTCAATAAACTCGTGTCCATTCAGATCAAATTCTTCCATAAACTTACCCTTTCGTGCTGATTCCAGTTTTCTTTTCTGCAACCCATACCGCATGGCGATAACCACCTTTGCCGGGTCTTTCGCAACGAACAGTGAAGCCGCCGGAGGCAAGGCGCCCCTCAAATCCGCTATCGGGATTTTCTCCCCAGACAGCCAGAGTCCCGCCCGGTTTAAGGGCTGAAAATGTATGAGCAATGGCGCGAGTGCCATAAAGGGGATCTTTGAGCCGGTCAGTTTGTGGGCCGGGACCACGGTAAAGATCAAGGATGATGGCATCAAATTGATTTTTGGCCGATGTTTTAATCAGCTTGGCGACATCGCTAATCTTAATTTCAACTCGGGGATCGGCGGCGGCTCCCCGGGTCAGTTCAGCAAGGGGACCAAGGCACCACTGGTGGATGATCGGGTTCAGCTCAGCAACCACCACCCCAGCGGTCTCTGGTAATTGATCAAGAACCGCCCGCAGGGTAATTCCCATCCCCAATCCACCAACCAGAACTTGCGGTTGAAGGTGTTTTTCCAACCCTTTACAGCCAAGTATTCCCAATGCAATTTCAGAGCGCTGAGCCTTGCTGTTCATCAATACTTGAGATCCCAGGGTGATAAGAAAATCTCCTTTGCCACGTTGCCGCAGTTCCAGAACCCCTTCGGTTTCCGTTGTGAATTGGTCGAGAACTTTCCAGGGGAGAGCCATGATTATTGCCTTATGGGTAATTTCAAGCTACTTACTTGTGCGTAACAAAACAACCCGAGTCAAAACTGTTTCACGCCCGTTCGCTGGCACTCACTCACCAGAAGTAGGCACCTTGAGGCGAGCCACAAAGTCGCCAAGGAGTGCAAAAAAAAACGGGGAAGTTTTCCTTATTGGCCACGGTCTCTCTTTGTGACTTAGTGGCTTTGTGTGAGACGAGGGTTTTGATCCAATTTCTCTCGTAGTCCATTAACAGAATCATTCGCCAGGTATTCATCAAAACTCATCACTCGGTCAATGACCCCACCGGGGGTCAGTTCAATAATTCGGTTCGCTAGTGTGGAGACGAACTTATGGTCATGGGAGGCGAAAAGAATAACGTCGGAAAAGCTGATCAAACTGTTATTGAGGGCCGTAATCGATTCCATATCAAGGTGGTTGGTTGGCTCATCAAAGAGTAATACGTTGGCATTGGTCAGCATCATCCGTGACAACATACAGCGAACCTTTTCGCCACCACTGAGGACGCTGGTCATTTTGGTTGCGTCATCACCAGAGAAGAGCATTCTGCCAAGAAATCCCCTAGCAAAGCTTTCCCCTTCATGGGGGGGATACTGACACAGCCATTCGATCAGGCTCATATTTTTTGTGAAATAATCGCTATTTTCTTTGGGGAAATAGGAGTGGGTAATAGTGACACCCCAACGGAAACTACCGCTATCGGGCTGTATTTCCCCGGCGAGAATTTGCAATAATGTGGTCTTGGCAAGGCTGTTGCTGCCAATAAGGGCAATCTTGTCCCCCTTATTAACGGTCAGATCGAGCTGGTTCAGAACTTTGATACCATCGATGGTTTTACTCAAGCCCTTCACTTCAAGGATGATATCACCGCAGGATCGTTCGGGTTTAAACAGGATAAAAGGGTATTTGCGGGATGAAACCGGCAGTTCTTCAATATCCAATTTATCCAGCAACTTTTTACGTGAAGTTGCCTGTTTGGCCTTTGAGGCGTTGGAACTGAACCGGGCAATAAAATCCTTGAGCTCATTGGCTTTATCGCTGGCTTTTTTGTTGGCATCCTGTTTCTGTTTTAAAACTAACTGGCTCGCTTCATACCAGAAATCGTAGTTACCGACATAGGTGCGGATGGT
>JAGLDI010000020.1 GCA_023145655.1 Desulfuromusa sp.
CAATGCTGGGGACTCAGTATCAATCAAAGAAACAGAACTTCGGAGTATGACTGCTGTAAATCTGCTCAAGTTGCCAGCAATCCAAAGTTGGTCGGGTGAGGGGGGACGTTATCTGACTCTAGCAATGGTAATCACGCAGCACCCACGAACCGGCCACAGAAATCTGGGTTTATACCGGGCGCAGATTATCGATTCCAACCGTCTTGCTGTAAATTTTTCGCCCAGTTCTGGTGCAGCGGAACATTTAAGAGTTGCCGCAGAAGATGGGAACCCTTTACCGATTAGTTTGATCCTTGGTTCTGATCCAGCATTACTGTGGACTGCAGCTGCGCCATTGCCTGAAAACTGTGATGAATTCGCATTCAGCCGCGCCTTATTTGGAACAAAAATAAATCTCACCTCTGGTCTAAGTCAACCAATAGCAGTACCAATAGATGCAGAGATCGTTATTGAGGGGCATATTAATCCCGCTGGTAAAATTCAGGAAGGACCATTTGGCAATCATACCGGTCAATATGTCAGTCGTGAAGATTGTCCACTGATGCAAGTGACAGCAATCCGCCATCGACCACAACCAATCTTTCCCGTGACCGTAGTTGGCCCACCGCCTAGCGAAAATATCTATCTGGCTAAAGCTAATGAAATCTTGGTGCGTGAGATGTTAAGGATCGATTATCCACAGGTATCTGATTTGCAGATGCCATTGGAAACAATTTTCCATGGCGTTGCGCTCCTGGCAGTGCAACCACAATCAGCTGCCGCTAGTAAAAAACTTATTTATTCTCTTTGGGCTAAAAGCCCGCTAAGTCGCTCCCGATTGCTGGTTCTCGTTGATGTGGATATTGATTTAAGGTCAGCCTCAATGAGTTGGTGGCGGACTATCAATGGATTACAGAATCAGAGAATTTATCAGGATAATGGTCGGATTGCGATTGATGCAACCGGTGTCAATCCGTCATCTTTGGTGCTCGAAGATCGACAGACACAAGAGCTTCTCCAGCGGCGGCGAGATGAATACCGCTTGTGAAGTTGCGTAATCCCTCTCCCTCATGGAGAGGATAAAATTTCATCAGGATATGATTGATGTTAGATGCTACAGAAAATTCAACAGTTCGACAGACTCTGAATGAGGTCTTTGGCTATCAGTCTTTCCGCCCTAATCAGGAAGAGATTGTTAATGCTTTAATTCAGGGGCGCGACGCTTTTGTCCTGATGCCGACTGGTGGTGGTAAGTCACTCTGTTTTCAAATTCCGGCGCTCCATCGCTCTGGCATTGCGATTGTTGTCTCCCCTTTGATTTCATTGATGAAAGATCAGGTTGATGCCCTACAGGCAAATGGTGTGCGAGCAGCCTGCTACAATTCCTCGTTGGGGGTGGTGGAGACGCGTCAGGTTTTGTCACAGTTGCATGCTGGCCGACTTGATTTGCTCTATGTTGCTCCAGAACGATTATTAAGTGCTGATTTTCTTGAGCGTTTGCGCTCGCTCGAAATTGCCCTCTTTGCCATCGATGAGGCTCATTGTGTTTCGCACTGGGGGCATGATTTCCGTCCAGAATATACTGGCTTGGGGAAACTGCGAAGCTATTTTCCTGCGGTGCCGATGGTTGCATTAACCGCAACAGCCGAAAAGCAGACCCGCCTCGATATCCTCCACCATTTAAAGTTGCAAAATGCTCACCAGGTGATTGCCAGCTTTGACCGTCCAAATATCCGTTATACAGTCATTGATAAAGCGAAACCTTACTTACAGCTTACGGCGTTTCTTGATAGTCGACGTGATGAGTCCGGGATTGTCTATTGTCTGAGCCGTAAACGGGTTGATGAGGTTGCTGCAAAATTGCGCCAAGAAGGTTTAAAGGCCGCCGCCTATCATGCAGGATTGCCAACTGCTGAACGGAAGCAGGTACAAGAAGATTTCATTCGTGATGATATTCAGATTGTTGTCGCCACGGTCGCCTTCGGGATGGGGATTGACAAGCCAAACGTTCGCTTTGTTGTCCATTATGATCTACCGAAAAATCTGGAAAGTTATTATCAGGAAACGGGTCGTGCCGGGCGTGATAACCTGCCAGCTGAAGCGCTGCTGTTATTTGGTTATGGGGATATCGCCATTGGTCGTGGTTTGATTGAAAAAGGGGGAAACCCTGATCAGAAACGGATTGAAATCCACAAGTTGAATGCGATGGTCGCCTTCGCCGAATCAGGAACCTGTCGTCGACGGGCATTGTTGGGCTATTTTGGTGAAACTCTCGAAAAAGATTGTGGTAATTGTGATATCTGTCTTAACCCACCCGAGCGCTACGATGCCAGTGAAGATGCGCGCAAGGCGCTTTCCTGTGTCTACCGGGTTGGACAGCGGTTCGGTATCGGTCATGTTATTGAAGTTTTACGTGGCGCCAAAACCCAGCGAATCTTTGATTTGCGCCATGATCAGCTCTCCACTTACGGGATCGGACAGGAACAGAATCAGGATCATTGGAGTCATTTGCTCCGGCAATTGATCCACTTTGGCTATCTGGAGCAAGACATCGGAAATTATTCGGTGTTGAAACTGACTGAAGCTGCCAGGCCGTTATTACGGGGTGAAACTGATCTGATGATTACCAGACCCCGGATTAAAACGGGGCGTAAAAAGCGTCCAGAACGGAAAATTGTTGGCCTCGAATATGATCAGGAACTGTTTAACCAGTTGCGGATTCTGCGTAAAGAGATCGCCGATCATGACGGGGTGCCACCGTATGTTGTGTTTGGTGATGCCAGCTTGGCAGAGATGGCAGCAACTCTGCCGACCGATAAAGAGGCTTTTTTACAGGTTAACGGGGTAGGGCAAGCCAAGTTGCAACGCTATGGTTCACAGTTTATCGAAGAAATTATTGGCTTTATGTGTCGATAATCACGATCTTAGCCACCAAGACGCAAGAAAAGATTCAACGCAGAGTTGGAGAGAGCAAGAAAAGGCCCCCCAAGAAAATCAGCTGAAGTAA
>JAGLDI010000200.1 GCA_023145655.1 Desulfuromusa sp.
TTTCTCCAGCAGTAGCATGAAATTATGAGAGCTATTTTTTATCACAGTACCCGCCTGCCCTGCAACAATATCCTGTTTCTTGATGTTCTGTCAGCGGAGATTCTGCTATTCTTTGTGTGCTCGTTCTGGGGATAGGGGCAAATGAAAGCTTTAACGCTGAGACGGAGAGCCGCTGAGATCGGAGAGAAAACCTTTAGAATCAAGTATGGGAAGCTAAAGGTTTTGTTTTCTCTCCGTCTCTCCCCCTTTGCGCCTCTCCGTTAAAAATTGGGATCTCAAGAAGGTTAAAAGATGGAAACGGTAGAACTTAAATACGCAACTGACACATACCCTTGCCAGTTGCCCAATGCTCAAATACTCCAAGCAGAACAATTGCCACAAGTTGCAGCAGCAGGACAATTAATCGATACAGCTTTGGCGAACCCGATTGGTTCATTGCCTCTGGATACAATTATCCAGCCAGGGGAAAAGGTTGCCATTGTCACTTCCGATATCACCCGTTACAGCGGCAGTGAAATTTATCTGCCGATTCTGATTGCGGAGCTCAATCGTCTCGGGATTCCTGACGGTGATATTGAAATTATTATTGCTCTGGGGATTCACCGGAAACAGACAGCACAGGAACAGCGGAAGATACTCGGTTCTCTGTATGGTCGAATTGCGGTTTATGATCACGAATGTGATGATCTTGCAGAACTGGTTGATTTGGGGATGACCGATTCTGGTATCCCGGTACAGGTTAATCGCCGGGTGGTGGAAGCTGATCGGGTGATTGTGACCGGAACCATTGGGTTTCACTATTTTGCCGGGTTTGGTGGCGGACGTAAAGGATTGGTGCCAGGGGTTGCCAGCCATGGAACCTGTATGGCGAGTCACTTTGCGGTTTTCAATCCTCCCGAAGTTGGCGGCAAACATCCACAGGCTGTTGTCGGTATAATGGAGGGTAATCCGGTTAATGAAAATTTGCTCCAGGCGGCCCGTTTGGTCAACCCTGATTTCCTATTAAATACGGTTCTTTCCCCACATAAAGAGATTCTTGGCGTATTCTGTGGCGACCTTGAGCAAGCTCATCTGGACGGATGTGAGATGGTACGGAGTTTGTTTCAAGTCAAACTGAGCCAGCTTGCTGACCTTGCCGTGATCTCCTGTGGTGGTGAGCCGAAAGATATCAATTTCATCCAGGCACAGAAGGCTCTTGATTATGGCTGCCGTGCGGTTAAAGAGGGGGGAACCATCATTTTTTTGGCTGCGTGCCGGGATGGTTTTGGTCACGACACTTTTTTTGATTGGTTCCGTTATCAGGATCTGGATGAGTTTGAGCAGGAATTGCGGAAAAATTATCAGATCAACGGTCAAACTGCCCACGCAGTTTTAACAAAAGCCCGCCGATTTCGGGTGATTCTGATCAGTGAATTCAGTGATCAGGAAACGCAGCAGATGGGGATGGAAAAAGCACTTGATTTACAGAGTGCGCTCGATCTAGTTTTACCAGAATTGACTGAGGATAGTGAGATCGTGGTGATCCCCGATGGCGGGATGGTTTTGCCGGTTCTTGACGGGTCTTTTTAACGGAGAGGGACAGAGAAGAGTCATTGGTTAGATAGATCAAAGTAGACTTGTTTGGTAATATATTAGAGAATGGGAAGACGGAATAAAAATAAACGTTAGAATTTTGTTCTCACACTCGTTCGCTGTGCTCACTAAAGCCACAAAGTCACTAAGAAAATCAAAATCTTTTTTCGAGGTTAAAAACTTTACCTCCTTAGTGTCTTTGTGGCTTTGTGTAAAATATGGTTTTGATCTTGATTTTTTAAAAGGACAAATTTAATGTTTGATAAAAATATCATCGCTGCCCTGCAACAAATCAGCGGCAAGAATCAGGTTTTGACCGATAAAGCCGATTTAATCTGCTATTCTTACGATGCAACCCAGCGGCAGTATCTTCCCGATGTGGTTGTTCATCCCGGCAATGTAGACGAGGTCAGTCAGATTATGAAACTGGCCAATGAGATGAAAGTACCGGTTTTCCCCCGTGGCGCCGGAACTGGATTTACCGGTGGGAGTGTGCCAACGGCAGGTGGAATTGTCCTCGGTCTGACACGACTCGATAAAATCCTCGAAATCGATGAAGAAAACCTTGTTGCAACTATAGAACCTGGTGTGGTCACTGAAGATTTTCAGAAAACTGTCGAAAAAGTGGGTTTGTTTTATCCTCCTGATCCTGCCTCGCTCAAGGTTTCAACCATGGGTGGCAATGTGGCTGAATGTGCCGGTGGACCACGCTGTGTCAAATATGGGGTGACCAAAGACTATATTATCGGCCTGGAAATTGTCACTCCGACCGGTGATATTATCAAAACGGGTGGCCCGACGATGAAGGGTGTGGTTGGTTACGACCTGACCAAGCTGATCTGTGGCAGTGAAGGAACCTTGGCAGTTATTACAAAAATAATTGTCAAACTGCTTCCCAAACCAGAAGCAAAAAAGACCATGCTGGTCTTGTTCGATTCCATTGATGGAGCAGCACAGGCGGTTTCAGCAATTGTCAGGGGGAAAATAATTCCAACGACCCTTGAATTTCTGGATGCTCGCACCCTTGATTGTCTTCGCCAGGCAACTGATCTGGATGTTCCCGATGCAGCACAGGCGGTTCTGCTGATCGAGGTGGACGGTGATCGGGAATTTTTGGATAAGCAGGTCAGTAAAATTTCTGAAATTATTCAGCCTCTCGGTGTGGTCGAAATCAGGGTTGCTGAAACACCAGCTGAAAGTGAAGCCCTCTGGCAAATGAGACGTTCTATCTCTGCATCGTTGCGCCAGGTAAATCCCGATAAATTCAACGAAGATATCTGTGTGCCCCGCTCCAAAGTGCCGGAGATGATACGTAAAATTGAACGGATTGCCGATAAATACCAGATCCCGATTGTCAACTACGGCCACGCCGGTGACGGTAATATCCATGTTAATATCATGGTTGATGAGAAAGTTACCGGGGATCATGAAAAAGCTGAAAAAGCCGTTGTCGAGGTCTTTGAAGGGGCATTGGAACTGGGTGGAACGATGAGCGGTGAACATGGTGTCGGGATCATGAAAGCCCCGTTTATCGATATGGAGCTCTCAACCAAGGTGGTTGATTACATGAAGACCATCAAGCGGGCCCTTGATCCAAATAACATTCTCAACCCCGGCAAAATTTTCCCCAGTGATATATAATATTTTTAACGGAGAGACGCAAAGTTGGAGAGACGGAGAGGAAAGTCAAAACCTTAAACTTGGCCATCAAGACACCAAGAAAAACAGAAATTTTTTTTGGTTTTAAAACTTTAAAAACGCTTTTGACTTTGGTTACCTTGGAGAACTTGGCGTCTCGCTTAAAGGCGCCTACTTCTGGTGGTGGCTATTGAATGGTTTTGATCTTCCTCTCCAACTCTCCTTCTCAGCGTCTCTCCGTTAAAATGGTCAATAAAGGTTTAATATGGCGAAGCTGAAAAGTTTAGAAGATTTTCGTGATGAGATTGACCAGTGTGTCAAATGTGGTGGCTGCCGTGCCTATTGCCCTGCTTTTGGTGCTGAGAAGCATGAAGGTCGTGTCGCACGGGGGAAGATTGCCTTGGCCGATTCCTTGCTGAAAGGGGATGTTGATCTGGAGGAAAAGTTTCTTCTTGATATGTCGCAATGTCTTCTCTGTGGTAGCTGCTATGCGCAGTGCCCCAATAAAGTTCATACCGAAGATATTGTTGCCGCAACTCGTCGGGAAATTGCCAATCGAAAAGGTTTGTCAACTTTTGGTAAAGGGGTTGGAACGATACTGAAAAACCAGGGGGTGATGAATCTGCTCGCTAAGGGTGGTGGTGCTTTCTCAAAACTGCTGTTCAAAAAAATCCCCGATCAGAGTGGTTTGCGACTTCGCTTCCCGGCACCCTTTATTACTTCCGACCGAACTTTGCCACCGCTGACAGCAAAACCGTTTCGCGAGCGGGTTCCTGAAATTATTCCCGGTGCTTCTGATAAGCCAACGGTGTTGTTTTTTACCGGCTGTGGCATCAACTATATGTATCCCGAATCAGGAGAAGCACTCCTCAAAGCGTTGAAATTTATCGGTGTCACGGTGCTGATCCCTAAAGATCAGGTTTGCTGCGGGCTTCCAGCGGTCTCTGCCGGTGCCGCTTCAACTGTTGAATCCCTGGCAGAAGAGAACCTATCGGTGTTTCAGAAAAACAGCTATGATTATATCGTCACGGCATGTGCTTCCTGCCACTCGGGGTTGACCCAGATTTATCCGGGGATGGGGGAGGAATTCGATGAATTCAAGGATAAAGTCAAAGACATCTTTGTTTTTCTGGTTGAGCAGGGATTTGCTGAAAAACTGGCTGAGTTGCCAAAAGTTGAAAACCGGATTCGGGTGACCTACCATGATCCCTGTCATTTACGTAATCATGGGATCACTAAAGAGCCCCGTGCGATCCTCAAAGCTTTGCCGCAAATCGAATTTGTTGAAATGGAGGATGCCGGAACCTGTTGTGGTTTAGGTGGAACCTACTCCGTGTACCACTACGATACCAGTAAAAAGATTGGGGCGAAAAAAGCAGGGTTTATCGCCGAAAGTGGTGCTGAACTGGTTGCAACAGACTGCCCCGGTTGTATTATGCAACTGCAGGACAGCATTAATCACGCTGATGAAAAACAGCGTGCAGTTCATATTCTTGATTTGGTAGCAGAAGTTTTACCTGAATAGTATTTTTTAAACGGAGAGGCGCTGAGAAGGAGAGTTGGAGAGAACGTCAAAATCATTCAATAGCCACCACCAGAAGTAGGCGCCTTTAAGCGAGACGCCAAGAAAAACAGATTTTTTTTGTTTCAAAGCCTTAAAACGCTTTTGACTTTGGTTGTCTCTCCTTCTCTCCGCCTCTCCGTTAAAATTTTTAATTCGGAGGTTTCATGCCTGAACGCAAACCAGAATCTGCTCACCAGTTGCGGCATCATCTGCATGAAATAATTTTTGAAGCAGATACCCCGGCTGGTAAACTGTTTGATGTTGTTCTGATTTTAAGCATTATTGCCAGTGTGATTGTGGTCATGCTCGATAGTGTAGCCGACCTGAATGTTCAATACGGACAACTATTTTTTATTCTTGAGTGGTTGTTTACCATCATGTTTACCGTTGAGTATATTCTCCGACTCAACTGTATCGGTCGTCCCAGCAAATACGTAAAAAGCTTCTACGGGATTGTCGATCTTCTATCGATTCTTCCCTCTTATCTCAGCTTGATTTTGCCCGCAGGTAAATATCTGCTGGTTATCCGTATTTTACGGCTGTTACGAGTGTTCCGGGTATTGAAGCTGGTGCAGTATGTTGGGGAATCAAATTATCTACAGCGTGCCCTCTGGGCCAGTCGACGCAAGATCGCGGTCTTTTTGCTTTCAGTTTTTCTGCTGATGATTATTTTCGGATCGGTGATGTACATTGTCGAGGGGGCGGAGAATGGCTTTACCAGTATCCCCCGTTCCATCTATTGGGCCGTTGTCACCATGACCACTGTTGGTTATGGTGATATTTCACCGCAAACCAGTCTGGGACAGGCGATTGCTTCGCTGGTAATGATCCTTGGCTATGGAATTATTGCGATTCCGACCGGGATTGTGACTGCAGAACTGACGTTCAAACAACATGTTTCGACCCAGGTTTGCCCCGAATGCAGCGCTGAAGGACACGATGTTGATGCAACCCACTGTAAATTTTGTGGTGC
>JAGLDI010000201.1 GCA_023145655.1 Desulfuromusa sp.
GCTGGTACCGTGGCTATCGCCTTTGGTCTGGCTGCCAGTTCTATCTTCCCATGTCTGATGATGGGTATCTTCAGTAAAACCATGAACAAGCAGGGTGCCATCTGGGGAATGCTGGCAGGTATCGGCGTCACCATGTTCTATGTTTTCGCCCACAAAGGTATCTTCTTCATCAAGGGGACTGAGTTCCTCGGCCTGTTTGGTGGAAAATCAAGCTTCTTCTTTGGTATTTCCCCGAATGCTTTCGGTGCTATTGGTGCGGTTGTTAACTTTGCCGTTGCCTTCGCAGTCAAGAACATGACTCCACCGGTACCAGAAGAAATTGCACAAATGGTTGAAGATGTACGGATTCCACGTGGTTCCAAGGCTGTTGACGGAGCTCACTAAGAATCATTAGTTTAATGCGATCAGAAAATTATGCCTGATCATTTAGCCCGTCAGCTATGCTGGCGGGTTTTTTTTAGGCACATGAGTTTACTGAAGAAAAGATTATCCTTGATTGACCCGGCAACCTCAGGTACAAGAGTCAATCAATTTTGATATTATTTATTGAGGAGTTTTAGATGGTTTTTGATATTAGTGTAGCACTGACTTGGCTACTGTTTCTCGCCCTGTTTCCCATGGCTTTTTTCTGGCTGCGACGGGCCTGGCGAATTTTCATCAAAAAGAACTATTCTGAAGTTGCCCTGAAACGTGGCTTGCCGCCAAACAATCCGAAAAAATGGGCCCCCGTTGTAGGGCTGCTTAATCTTGTTTGTGGTGGAGCCGCCGTCTGGATCATAATTGCTGTAGTGTCGGGGCTCTACCCCTTCACAACTTGGAATGCCTATGCGGGAATGACTATCTGGGGGAAAATCTTTGCCGATTTAATTATCCGTTTTCAGGCCCATCCAATGACTTTTGGAAGAAAGAAAAAGACCACTACAGATTAATTGGCTGAAAAGTATTCAACCCCTTCCCCGCATAACCATACCTGTGATATTACCCTCTGAATCTACACAAGGCTTCCCTGGGGAAGCCTATTCAACCACCGTAGCCCGCTGTAAATCACTTAGATGGAGATATCTCTATGGGTCTGATCAAAACCTTACGCGAAACTGAACCGTTTAATCAGCTTCCGGAAGAAATTTTTACTGAGCTCAACCAATCTGCAAAGATTAAAAACTTTCCCGCACAAACTCTGATCTTCAACCAATCTGCTCAGCCTACCGGATTTCTCTATATCATCAAATCGGGGCTGGTGGAAATAGTTGTTCAACCCCCCGGTGGCGTTGAGATGGTCGTTGATTATCGAAACGAAGGGGCTTTCTTTGGTGGAACTCCGATCTTTACCAGTGAAGGCTATTCAGCCGGGGCACGTACCGTAAAAGAGACAGAATGCTATCTGATTCCCAAGCCAATTCTGACCCGAATAGCAGTTAACTACCCCCATATAACTGAATTTTTCAACCAGGCAATTTACTCCAGAGTGCGGAACCTCTATGCTGACATGGTCAGTGAGCACGCTCAGAATGTCCTCACCCAGATGGAATCCTACCCTTTTCAGAAACGGCTTTCAGAAATCATGTCAACTCCGGTTGAAACCTGCTCTCCGGAGACCCAGATCAGAGATATTGCCCGCAAAATGATTCAGCAGAGTATCGGGGCACTTTTAGTTTGTGACAAGGACAAAAAACTGGCAGGAATCGTCACTGAACGGGATCTGGTTGCCAAAGTTCTGGCCCGAGAAACAGCCGATTGCCATACCACAAATGCTGCAGGAATAATGACCTCAACTCCCAAGACGATGGCACCTGATACTTTCATGTATGAAGCAATGAGCTTCATGATGGGACATAAAATCAGACATCTGCCGATCCTTGACCAAGGTGAAATCGTCGGCATGGTCACCCTGCAGGACTTGATGAAATACCGCAGCCAGAAATCGATGCTGTTGATTGGTAATGTTGACAAAGCCCGAACCGTAGAAGATCTCATTTTGGCTCGTGAAGAGATTGTCAAGGTTGCCCGTGCACTACTGAGTGAAAACCGCTCCCATATAGAGACAATGGAAATCATTTCTTACATTCACCATCGGATTATCCGGCGCTGTTATGAACTTGTTCAGGATGAAATGAAACGTCAGGGTAAAAACCCGCCAGATATTAAAGTCTGTTTCATTATTATGGGAAGTGGTGGCCGCAAGGAGATGCTGCTAGGGCCAGATCAAGATAATGGTTTCATCTATGAGGACTTCCCGGATGAAAGAATTGCCGAAGTTGATGCATTTTTTATCCCCTTTGCTGAAAAGCTGGTTGCGGCACTGGCGCGTATTGGCTACCCCCGCTGTGATGGACATGTCATGGTTAATAATCCCCTCTGGCGTGGGCGATTACAAGATTGGGACGCTCGCGTATCTGACTGGATCAGAGTCCCAGAGGCCCAAAAAGTACGTTATTCTTCGATCTTTTTTGATTTTATGCCGATTGCTGGTGAAGCATCCCTGTGTCTGGCACTGCAGAAAATTGTCCATCGGGAGATCAAAGCTCATCCAATTTTTCTCTACCACATGATGGAGTTAGATTTTAAACACAAGGTTCCATTGAGCTTGATCGGTCGCTTTTCCCTGGAGAGAAACAAGAAACATAAGGGGCAATTATCCATCAAACAGGCAGGAAGTATCTTCATTGTCGATTGTGTACGGATGTTCCTTCTCGAACAACAAGTTGATGCAACAACCACCACAGAACGACTTGATCTGCTGGTCAAACTGAATATTTTCAATCCGGAGACTGCTGAACATATCAAAGCAGCCTTTGAAGCCTTTACTTTTTTACGTCTGCGTAATGAAATCTCTCTGATCGATCAGGGTAAATTTCCGAGCCACTATCTCAACCCCAATGCATTGACAAAAAAAGAACAGGATATTCTCAAAGAGGCATTCCGGGCAGCCAGTAAACTTCAGGATTCCACCAAGAGACATTTTTCCAAAATCGTCGGATAAAAAGCTTTCGAAGCTTCCCTTTATCGATGACAGAGCGGCAATTAATTGATTGCGAAAAATGCTATTTTGACTAAAATAGGGAGATCTTTAGAACACCTTTCTGAGCAAACAACCTTTGGGTGAAACCACCATGACAAGAGAACAGGAATTACAGTCTTATTGGAAGCAAAATGTGACCTACATTGTCATCCTGCTATCCATCTGGTTTACTGTCTCTTATCTCTGTGGAATCGTTTTTATTGATCAGCTGGACAAGCTAAGAATATTTGGTTTTCCGTTGGGCTTCTGGTTCGCCAATCAAGGAGCCGAGGTGATCTTCTGCCTGCTGATTATTGTCTACGTCTGGTTAATGAATCGACTCGATCGTAAATTTGATGTTTTTGAAGACTGAATGGTGGCATAAAACATTGATCACCATCTGCGCTACCGAAACAAAGGATCCTGCAATGGGGAAGTTCCATCCATGAGTATTACAACCTGGACTTGGATTCTTGTTGGCGTCACGTTTGCGATCTATATCCTGGTTGCCATCCGTGCCCGAGCTGTTTCAACAGGCGCCTTTTACACTGCTGAGAGAACCATCCATCCCGTTCTGAATGGTATGGCAACCGGAGCTGACTGGATGTCTGCCGCCTCGTTTATCTCTATGGCAGGGCTGATCTCCTTTATGGGGCGTGATGGAGCCATCTATTTAATGGGCTGGACCGGGGGGTATGTGTTACTCGCTATGCTTCTGGCTCCCTACCTGCGCAAATATGGAAAGTTTACTGTCCCCGGATTTATCGGCGATCGCTATTATTCGCAAGGTGCCCGGGTTATTGCGCTCCTCTGTGCCATTTTTATCTCCTTCACCTACGTTGCCGGACAAATGCGTGGGGTGGGTGTGGTCTTCTCACGCTTCCTCAACGTTCCAATCAATACCGGTGTGGTTATCGGGATGTGTATCGTATTTTTCTACGCTGTCCTGGGGGGGATGAAGGGGGTCACCTATACCCAGGTCGCTCAATACTGCATCCTGATTGTTGCTTACATGATTCCAGCTATCTATATTTCTATCATGTTGACCAACAATCCAATTCCTGCATTTGGTTTTGGCAGCACGATCAGTGCGGGGGGAGCGGAGATTCTTAATGATGCATCAACTCAGGGGAGATATCTGCTTGATGTTTTAAATGGAATCCACAAAGACCTTGGATTCAGTGAATATACTGCTGGTGTCAGGCCAAAAACTGACCTGTTTTTTATTGTTCTAGCTCTTATGGTTGGTACTGCAGGACTTCCCCATGTGATTATCCGTTTTTTTACGGTCCCCAGAATCAGGGACGCACGTGCTTCAGCAGGTTGGGCACTTTTTTTTATCGTTCTCCTCTATACGGCAGCTCCAGCGGTTGCTGCCTTTGCCAGAACAAACTTTATCAAAACAGTTCACAATGTCCATTATGATCATGCTCCGCAGTGGCTTAAAAACTGGGAAGCAACCGGATTGATTGCCTGGATTGACAAAAACGGGGACGGAATCATGCAGTATGGCCCCGGAAAAGCAATTACCGGGAAGCCTAAGTACACGGGAAGGAGCGGCCACTTTGGGCAGGCTCTGGTTTCTAACATCATCACCACCGATCCTAATGAACTGTATATCGACCGGGATATTATGGTTCTGGCCAACCCTGAAATTGCCCGCCTGCCTAACTGGATTATTGCACTGGTTGCGGCAGGAGGATTGGCTGCGGCACTTTCAACTGCGGCCGGGCTGTTACTGGTTATCTCGGCATCAATCTCCCATGACCTGATGAAGGGGGTGCTGATGCCTAGCATGTCGGAAAAAGGGGAATTGCTGTGGGCCCGGTGTGCTGCAGCGGGGGCCGTGGTTATCGCCGGGCTGTTCGGAATTTTTCCACCTGGATTTGTTGCACAAGTGGTTGCCTTCGCCTTCGGTCTGGCAGCAGCTTCATTTTTTCCGGTTATCATTATGGGAATTTTCAGCAAAAAAACCAATGTCTACGGAGCGATGACCGGGATGATCACCGGAATCACTTTTACCACCGCCTACATTATTTATTTCAAGTTTATCAATCCCGGAGCCAACAGACCGGCAAACTGGTGGTTCGGCATTTCTCCCGAAGGAATCGGTGCCGTGGGGATGATCATCAACTTTACCCTGATGTATGTCGTTTCAAAAGTGACCCCGGAACCACCACAGGAGATTCAAGATCTGGTAGAAAAGTTACGCTATCCGGTTGAGAGAGCTGCTGGAGAAACGAAAATATCGACAGATGCGCGTCGGCCGTACTGATAAGGAAATTGCTTAGTATTGATCCCTTCTCCCTGAGGGAGAAGGTGGCCATAGGCCGGATGAGGG
>JAGLDI010000202.1 GCA_023145655.1 Desulfuromusa sp.
GGGGGGGGAATCTGAAACTGGGTGAATCATGAGGGAAGATCGGGATATTCCACCACATCACCATCAGCAGTCTGAATCAACAGCATATCCCCTCGCCTTTTTACATATTGTGGAACCAGTGGAATCTTCCCTTTTCCTCCGGGGAGATCAATAATATAGTGGGGTGATGCCAAACCTGACATCGGTCCACGTAGAGAATGGATGATTTTCAAACCGGTCTTGACCGAGGTTCTAAAGTGTCCTGTCCCTCGAGTCAGGTCCATCTGGTGCAAATAATAGGGGCGCACCCGCATCTTCAGCAACCCACGGAATAACTCACTGATAATTTCTGGTTGATCATTGACACCACGCAGCAGAACTGTCTGGTTCCCGAGCACAATCCCGGCATCGGCTAGACGAGCACAGGCTTCAGCTGCCTGCTGAGTCAGTTCACGGGGATGGTTAAAATGGGTATTCAAATAAAGGGGCTGAAATTTCTTCAGCAGGGCGCACAATCGGTCGGTAACTCGTTCTGGAAGAGTGGCCGGAACCCGTGTGCCGATACGGATTATTTCAACATGGGGGATAGCATGAACCCGGGCCAGTAAATCCTCCAGGACCGAATCGGGTAATATCAGAGGATCTCCACCGGAAAAAATCACGTCATGAATCTGTGGGGTTGCCGCAATATACTCAATCCCCTCACGTAATTCACGAAAACTAAGTGCCATCTCAGGACAACCAACCTTTCGCTTACGGGTGCAAAAGCGGCAGTAACTGGCACAGCTTCCGGAGACGTGAAAAATGACGCGATCAGGATAACGGTGAATAATAGCAGGAACCGGAGAAAAATCTTCCTCTCCCAGAGGATCAACCAATCCATCATCGGCAAGTTCGTGGAGATCGGGAACAGCTTGTTTCCAGATCGGGTCACCAACCTTCTCGATCAGTCCCAGATAATAAGGGGTGATCCGCATCGGATATTTTGCTTCGACCACCGTTAATGGTCGTGGGTCAAAATCAAAATGATCGCCCAGTTGCTCCACCGAGGTCACTGCATCCTGCAAAGATTGCTGCCATAATTCCTGAGCCATCAGTCAGCCTCCAGTGAGACGGGAATCGCAGAAAGAAATTTTTCTGGTCGAAGAAAATCTCTCAACCCTCTTCGGCTGAAAACTCGGCTATTCATCCGGGGACTCTTCCAGGGACGGAGAAAGAGTACTGAGGGTTTCACGTAAATGGTGATTTTCCTGGCGCAAACGATCAATTCGCTGATTACAATCGGTGAGGACTTCGTTGAATTCATCAAGCAGTTGAGTTTGATGGCTGAAGCGAATTTCCAGTTCAGTAATACGCTCTTGCAGTTCTTCAAGCATGGTTGATCTCCTTTGACTACGTTATAACGTGCAGAGTCAATCGATGCCAACACCATTTTGAATTAAAATGGGGGTGGCCATCTTGCAAAACTACTGCAGATAAGGCACTCTTTCCTCTCTATCTGTTTTTTGAACCATTCCAGCAACTCTGTTTTTTCTTGCAGGAGGTGACATGCAACATTTTGCCCTGACTATTATTGGTCGTGATCGTCCCGGAATTGTTTCACAGGTGACCGAAATCCTCTTTCAAGGTGGCTTTAACATTGCCGATTCCAGTTGCTCGATTTTGGGTGGGCAATTTTCGATGATTCTAATTATTTCCAACCCTGAAATTTCAACCAAAGAAGAGTTCAGCGATACCTTCAGCCCACTGGAAGAAAAAAATCTATCCGTCTATATCCGCACCCTGAAACCGGGGGGAGAAATTCGGCCTGAACTGGAAGGTGAACTCTGCATGATCTCGGTCTATGGAGCCGATAAGCCCGGAATTGTCTACCAGGTTGCCAAGGAACTGGGGGATCGCAATATTAATATCACCGACTTGAACACTAAACTCGTCGGCGACAAACAAAACCCTGTCTACGTGATGATGCTCGAAGCGATATTGCCAGAAAACACCGAGATTGAAGATCTTGAGAGCTGGATGAAACAGTTAAAGCAGCAACTTCAGGTCGATATTTCAGTTCGTTCGCTGGCAACAATGGAGCTGTAATTCGATGGCAGTCAAAGAGGTTCTTATCTACCCTGATGCACATTTAAAAAAGATTTGTGCACCGATTGATAATTTTACTGAATCAGCACCACAAATCCTGCAGGATCTGGTTGATACCATGATTGCTGCCGGACATTCGGTTGGGATTGCCGCCCCGCAGATTGGAGATCTCTATCGCGTTGCGGTTGTTGATGTTTCGAACAGTAAACTGGGAAAAAAGCAGAAGAATCATGGTCTGCTGCAGATGGTCAACCCTGAAATTATCGAAAAAGAGGGATCGCAAACTATTCGGGAAGGGTGCATGTCAGTTCCCGACTATACCGGTAATGTCACCCGGTCCGAATCGATTGTTGTCCGGTTTCTTGATCAAAATCAGCAACTGCAAGTGATTCGCTGTGAAGGGTTTGAAGCCATAGCTATCCAGCATGAACTGGATCATTTAGATGGTTTTCTCTTTTTGGATCGAATCTCGAGCTTAAAAACTGACCTTTTCAGAAGAAAGCAGAAGTAGATCGCCATGCCTCAGGGGCAGGTCTCTTTCTTGTCAACTGTCAGCCATTATGTCTAGTAAGGTGTCCCCGGAGCTCACTCCCCCCTAAAACAAGTTTCTTACTGCCATTCTTGCCGGCACATTGACATCTTCCTCCAGCAAATAGATTGT
>JAGLDI010000203.1 GCA_023145655.1 Desulfuromusa sp.
CCCGACTCAAACACAGCAATAAACTTATCTGCATCATCCCGATTAAATGCCAATGGAGGTTTGATTTTCAGAACATTATGAAACGGCCCTTCGGTGCTCAGTAAAATATGATGGTGTTTAAAATATTCAATCAGTTTAGCCGCAGTTTCTGTTGCAGGTTTTTTGCTGATCCGATCTTCAATCAGCTCAACACCAATGAATAAACCCAGACCACGAACGTCACCGATCGATTGATATTGTTGCTGCAATTCACGTAATTTTTGTTGAAAATAATTCCCGGTTTCCAGGGCATTTTCCTGCAGTTTATCCTCTTTTATTGCCTTGAGAACCGCCATACCGATAGCACACGAGACCGGATTTCCGCCGAAGGTATTGAAATATTCCATCCCGGTCACGAAGGCATCGGCAATTTTCTGGGTTGTAATAACCGCAGCCAGCGGATGACCGTTACCAATCGGTTTGCCCAGAGTGACAATGTCAGGGACAATATGCTGGGTTTCAAACGCCCACATGTGAGTACCGACTCGGCCAAAACCCACCTGCACCTCATCAGCAATGCAGACGCCACCAGCACCCCGAACCTGGCTGTAGACATTTTTCAGATACCCTTCTGGCATAATAATCTGCCCCGCAACCCCCTGCAGCGATTCACAGATAAATGCTCCAGGTGTCTTACCTGCGGTAGTCAATTCTTCCAGAACCTGGGTCACGCTAGCAGCATAAGCAGCAGCTGTTTCGCTGCTGTAACCTGAAAATTTTCCCCGGTAGGGATCAGGAAGAGTCACCTTATGAACATAAGATGCTGCCCCTTCACCACCGGGACCATCAAATTTATATGGACTGGCCTCAATACAGGCATTGGTATTTCCATGGTAGGCACCATCAACCACCAAGAGTTCTTTTGACCCGGTAAAACATCGGGCCAATCGAAATGCCAGTTCATTGGCTTCACTTCCCGAGTTGACAAACAGACATACCGACAGATCCCCCGGCATAGTCGCCAGGAGTTGATCGGCATAATTGACCAGGTTATCGTGCAGGTAACGGGTATTGGTATTCAACTTTGCCATCTGTGCCTGTCCGGCCGCAACCACTTTGGGATGACAATGGCCGACGTGGCAGACATTATTCACCATATCCAGATAACCGTTTCCCTGCTCATCATAGAGATAAGCCCCTTGCCCATGCACTATTTTCAGCGGCGACTGATAGCTCAAGCTTAAAGTCTTCCCCAGATGTTTTTGCCGATAGGCAATAATCTCTTGTTTGTCCTGCCCGGTCGCTACAGTTAAACCACATGCCAGACGCAATTGACCTAACACCGCATAGGAGTTGAGTTTTCGAAGTTGTCGCAGCAGTTCCCATGCGGGTTGAACCGAGACCAATAAATAATCATTATCGGGATTATCTTTGCATGCAGCAGCCGAATTACAAACACTGACCGATAACCGTAAGGCAATCAGAGAGAACAGCACCTCCAGCTCCAGATCAGTAAGGGGGCGTACCTGATGATATCCGGCGACCAGAATTTTCAGGGTCTTCAATGGGTCGTTCTGGTTCATCAATACGTATGCGGCGGTAATCGCTAACTCATTGATCAACTGCGTGTGCACCATATCACCAAAATCAATTAAGCCAATTATTGCAGCAGGGTGCTGTTTATCGTCAATCAGCAGATTCATGTCGTTAGCATCATTATGGATGACCCCCTGCGGCAATTGAGACAACAACGGCATGGTCTGGATCTGGTAGAGGGTCAAAAAATGATCAACAAGTTCTCTTTGTTCCGGGTCTAAGAGCTGTTTTTTTAGCTGACAGACACCATAGCCCTGGGCCAGATCCCAGACAAGATAGCGGTAAGCACCAGCATGCTTAAAATCGGATAAACCCTGATCAATCTTTGCAATAAATTGTCCCAGATCTGACCACAAAGTGGGACTGGTCTTTTCCGGCGCGACATCAGCGTAGAAATCTCCCGGCATAAAAGTCAAAACCCGGAGAAAAAATCTCTGCCCGTCCTTCGATTCGATGGTTGTCATCGATTCGGTCAAAATATTTTCTATGGCATGAGGGACGGCAAGCCCTTTTCCAGCCAGATGATCCATGGCACTATTCTGCATCAACAGTTCATGTTCCGGTTCACCACTGTTGGCTATTTTCACAATGTATTGGCTACCATCAGTGCAGGACAGCAAGAGATTCTGATCGCAATAACCGGGCAGTATTTTTAGCTGGCCCGATAACTGATAATGGTGCTCCAGTAATGGCAGAATTTCACTTGCAGTGAAGGGAGGAGTCTCAGTCGCTAATATCTCACTCATAGATTCAAGCTCTTTCGTCGCGGTCGGAAGAAGTTTTTTGGCCAACATCGTGGTTTGAAGAAACGGAGTTATTATTGCTTAAAGCTCAAGGGATATTCAAAGAAAAAAGACCGGCTGTTGACATTTTACCAGACAACGGCAAAAAACATCAGAGGATGAAGTGTCAATCAAGACCTGCTACAGATGGTTAGTCCGATAATAATTGAAAAGGAAGGAAGTCAGATCGTTCGTGAAGGGTTTGAAGCGATTGTTATCCAGCATGAACTGGGTCATTTAGATGAATTTCTACTGCGAATATTATGCTACAGAATATTATTGTGATACCGTCAGATAAAAGGCCGGAGAGGGTTCCCTCCGGCCTTTACTGTTCATTCTTCGATGGTCACATAGCCGCAGCCGCCGAGCGGGCAGCTTCTAGCCAGCCATCCCATTTGGCTTGGTTTGCTGCAATCCATTGCTGTACATGACGATCGATGTCTTTTGTTGATTTTTCGCCATCCTGCATCTTGGTATTTTGAGCATTGATATCGCTTAAGGGCAGAGTGAACTGCTTGAAAAATTCTTTTG
>JAGLDI010000204.1 GCA_023145655.1 Desulfuromusa sp.
TAGGGGAGAGCATGCCCCAGCATGATTGGTGGTGGACTATCAAACCCCTCGACCAATAGACCACACTCATCGTTAATGGAAAGACTGAAAGGGCCACGAATTCGTTCCATCCCTTTCTGCCGTAACCATTTTTCGGCAGTTTCGAATAATGCATGGAAAGTTTCCTGATTATCCTCTGCCTCCAAAAGGCCGAAAAAGCCAGTTGCGTCGTGATAGCGTTGCAGGTGGAGCTGGTCAATCTGGGCTGAAATTCTCCCGACCACCTGTTTCCCTCGGCAGGCAATCCAGGCTTGAAATTCAGCATGCTCAAAATAGGGATTTTTTGCTGAAAGGTGCCATTTCCTTTCAAATATCAGAGGTGGAACCCAACAGGGGTCTGAGTCATACAGTGTCCATGGTAGCTTAATGAACTTCTGCAACAGGCGGGATCCTTCCACCGGTATGATTTGTAATTTTTCCAGGTTTTGCTTTTCATTTGGCATTGAATCGCCTGATTAGATAATCAATTAATTTGTTTGCTCTTGATTGAAAAACGTTAAAAATCGCCAGGGAGAAGGATAAATCAGCCCGGAGACTGCGAGAAGATTTGACCAATTGAATATTACTTGAAACGCAGTTAACATGTAAGTCATTTTTAACCGGGGGGTTGTTGCCGGACTTCGGTGAGGAGAGGTGAGTCGATGAATGCCACAATGAAAAAATTTGGTTATCCAGAAACCCTGATTAAAGATTACCGCCACTGGGTTGTATTGTTGCGTCCTCAACAGGTGACGTTGGGGGCACTTGTTCTTATCTGCAAAGATGATGTTGATACCTTTTCAAAGATAAGTCGCGAAGCTTTTTCAGAGTTAAAAGAGGTGACGATGGCAATAGAGCAAAGCCTTGAAGAGTGCTTTGCCCACGACAAAATTAATTATTTGATGTTGATGATGGTTGATCGCGATGTCCATTTTCACGTATTGCCCCGTTATGCTCAAACGCAGCGATTTGGTCAGTGTGAGTTCTCCGATCCCGGTTGGCCGGGGCCACCGGATCTGACCCGGGGTGCTGAAGCTGGCGAGGTCGTGACCCGGCAGCTCATTCGAGAGCTACAGAAATTTTTTACTGGAGAGTGATAGCTGAGAGATATTCAGTGCAATAGCAGGGCAGGATTTTGTGCTTAAAAGGTTGATAGTACTATCCTTTTGTCGCAAAAGTTGCTATACGTGCTTGGTTATGAAGGCTGAAGTAGTTTTTTATGTGTTAAATCGCAGAAGCTCTCCAAAATTACCAAACTGGTTTCTGTGGTGGTATTGCCACATATTGTCGGTATAAATGCAACAAAGTATGTACTTGAATTTCATGAGAAATTAGCTATCCACTTAATATATTTGGATTTCTGAATGTTGGCACTAACCTTGCTCTTTATGCTAACTCTCACTATAATATTAACCGCTAATTCAAATTGGATAAAATGAATACTCTTAATCCTACTCCTACAGAAAGCCATATTGCGCTTCGGAATGCAGACTTTCCTAATCTGGCAGCAGCGCTTGATTATGCTGCCAAGGGGGACAGTGGTTTTAACTTCTACGATGGCCGGGGAAAGCTTCATGCGACGCTTTCCTATTCTGAATTGCGCCAAGAAGCACAGATTCTGGCAAGACGCCTGCTTGGTCTGCAGCTGGGAAGAGGGGCACGAGTTGCCATCGTCGCGGAAACCCATCCGGATTTCCCGCGATTCTTTTTTGCCTGTCAATATGCCGGGTTAACACCGGTTCCGTTGCCGGCCTCAATTCATCTGGGTGGGCACAAGGCTTACGTTGAGCAATTACAAGGTCTGTTGGAAAAAAGTCATGCCAGTGTTGCGGTTGCGCCAGTAGAGTTCTTGCCCTATCTGCAGGAAGCGACCAAAAATCTGAAGCTGGAATTGGTTGGCACTCCCCAGGTATTTGATGATCTTGAAGAACAATTGGTTGAGCTCCGTCCGCTACAAGCTGAAGAAGCAGCTTACCTCCAATATACCTCTGGAAGTACTCGTTTTCCGCGGGGGGTGATGGTCAGTGAAGCGGCAGTGATGCACAATCTTGCTGGAATCACTAAAGATGGGCTTAAAGTTCGTCAGGGTGACAGATGTGTTTCCTGGCTTCCCTATTATCATGATATGGGGTTGGTCGGGTTTGTTCTGGCTCCTTTGGCGGCACAGCTTTCAGTTGACTATCTGGCAACCCGTGATTTTGCCATGCGGCCACGGCTCTGGCTGGGTTTAATGAGCAATAATCGCGGAACCATCTCCTTTGGCCCCCCCTTTGGTTATGAGTTGAGTTCGCGTCGAGTTCGTCTGGATAGCGCAAAACCGTTTGACCTCAGTGCCTGGCGGGTTGCCGGAGTTGGGGCAGAAACAATTCAGGTTGAAATTTTAGATGCTTTTGCTGAGAAATTGGCCCCCTTTGGTTTTAATCGTAAGGCTTTTGTTGCCAGTTATGGCATGGCTGAATGTTCACTTGCTGTCAGCTTTGCCCCGATTGACCTGGGAATTGAGGTAGATGAAATAGATGCGGAGCATTTATCGGCGTACCAGGAAGCTTTGCCTATCACCGACAACTCTGGTAAAAATTCTGCAGGGTGTCGTACTAAAAAATTGGTCAATTGTGGGATTCCATTACCTGGCCATGAAATTGTTATTCGTGATGAATCTGGACAGCTTCTGTCGGATCGGAAATGTGGAATTATTCATGTCCGGGGACCAAGTGTCATGAGTGGCTATTTTGCTGACCCTGTTGCAACGGATCGGGTGCTTTCTGCTGACGGGTGGTTGAACACTGGAGATATCGGCTATCTTTGTAGTGGAAGCTTGATGATCACCGGTCGGGAAAAAGATATGATCATTATCAATGGTCGTAACTTCTGGCCTCAGGACTTGGAGTTCCATGCAGAGCAGCAACCTGAGATCAGACCCGGAGATGCTTCGGCAATTTCGGTTACCGCTGATAATGGTTTGGAAATCGCTGTTATGGTTGTCCAATACCGTGAAATAGACGAGAACAAACGTAATGAACTGTCAGCTCGCCTTACCCGTATTATCCGCGAGGAAATTGGGATTAACTGTGTTATCGAGCTGGTTCCTGCACACACTCTTCCTCGTACCTCTTCGGGAAAGCTTTCCCGTGCTGGCACCCAGCGCGATTATTTGAGCCGTCAGAAAGAGCAGGCAACCAATGGGGCTGCATCTCTACCCCTTGCTGCGGTTGTGTAGCTACGGGCAAATTAACCTTATCTTGCTGTCCCCTGTAAAACGACGATAAATCATGACAACAATTGCACTCACAGGGGCGACTGGATTCATCGGTCAGGTCTTACTTAAGCATCTAACTAATCAGGGTTTTTACGTTAAAGCACTCTACCGCCCCGGTTCTTCCTCTCCTAATAAAGCTTTAAATTCAGTTGAATGGATTGCCGGTGCCCTTGAGGATGAAGGTAGCCTGCGTACTCTGGTTACCGATGTTGATGTGGTTGTCCACTGTGCTGGGGCTGTCCGTGGTGCCACTCTGGAACATTTCAAGAAAATCAATACGGCAGGAGTTAAAAGACTGCTTCAGGTCGCTATTGAGCAAGGGGTGCCCCGTTTTTTATTAATATCTTCTCTGGCAGCCAGAGAGCCCTCTCTCTCATCTTATGCTTTAAGTAAAAAGCTGGGTGAGGATGCTTTGTCTGAATATCGTGATAAAATTTCCTGGAATATTCTTCGACCTCCTGCTGTTTATGGCCCGGGAGACCGTGAGATGCAGCCACTTCTAAAGCTGCTTCGGCGGGGCTTTGTTCCTGTTGTCGGCAGTAAGAGTGGGCGCTTTTCACTTCTTTATGTCGATGACTTGGCGGCGGCAGTGGTCTGCCTGCTTTGTTCTGAAAGAACAGTTAATGGTCAATCTTTTGAGTTGCACGATGGGCATCCCAATGGCTATACTTGGGGGGAAATTGCGGCGATTGCAACCCGTCTTAACGGTAAAACCGCCCGCTGTTTTTCGCTCCCCCGTGGATTGATATCAATGGTCAGTCAAATCAATATCAGAGCGGCCAATCTATTTGGTTATCAGCCGATGTTGACCCCGGGGAAGGTGCGAGAGCTTTTCCACCCCGATTGGGTTAGCGATAACGACAGAATTAGTCAAGCGATTGACTGGCAACCTGAAACTTTATTTCATGATGGAATGAAACGTCTTTTTTATTAAAGAACCTTTTGATCACTGGAGTTCTAAGAAATATGACAACCCTGCAATATGATGCCATCTTTCAGCAGATTGAAGCGCTGCTTCTAGAATATGCCCAGTTGCAGGTGCCGATTCAGGATGATACGGATTTGATCAATGATCTCGGTTTTGACTCGTTAAAACTTATGGAGATGTTGGAAGAAGTTGAAGATATTTTTGACATCACCTATCCGTTGAATGACCTGTCAAACCTGCATACCGTCAAAGATTTTGTATTGCAGATCCAGCAGATCGTCGGGGGTGAATAATGGGGCTTCTGGATAAATTAGATACAATCGCCGCCACCCGGGAAACTTTGTTGCCGGAAGGGATCAATCCTTTTGATGTTGTTATTGAGGAAATTCATTCTGCGACCGAGGGGACGATCGATGGTCATCGGGTGGTTCTGGCTGGAACCAACAACTATCTCGGTTTAACTTTTCACCCAAGCTGCATAGAGGCCGCTCGGGAGACCCTGCTTAGCGAAGGAACCGGAACAACCGGATCACGCATGGCCAATGGCACTTTTTCTGGACACAGTGCCCTGGAAAAAGAGCTGGCCATTTTTTATGACTGCAGCAGTGCGATTGTTTTTTCAACCGGCTTTGTCACAAATCTCGGTGCGATTTCATCTCTGGCCGGACCGGGAGATGTCATTGTTCTGGATGCCGACTCACATGCAAGTATCTATGATGCCTGCAGGATGAGCGGTGCTGAAATGATCCGTTTTCGCCATAACAATATGGTTGATCTGGAAAAGAAACTCAGCCGGCTGGGTCCAAAATGTAAAAATACCCTGATTATTGCTGAAGGGATCTACAGTATGTTGGGGGATTGTGCTCCGCTGGTGGAAATTGCTGCCCTGAAGAGAAAATATGGAGCTTGGTTGATGGTTGATGAAGCTCACTCTATGGGGGTTTTGGGTGAGCACGGCCGTGGCTTGGCTGAGGCTGTTGGTGTTGAGAAGGATGTTGACTTCACGGTTGGTACTTTCAGTAAAAGTCTCGGATCCATTGGCGGTTACTGTGTCAGCAATCATCGTAAGCTTGATCTGATTCGTTACATCAGTCGTTCATACGTATTTACTGCGTCACCATCTCCCGCAACCATTTCATCGGTTCGAGAAGCTTTAAAAGTTATCAGTGCCGAGCCACAGCTGCGGATAAAATTGTGGGAAAATGTTGATCAACTCTACCGGGGACTGGAGCGATTAGGTTTTGAGCTTGGTTCTGATCCAAGTCCGATTGTCGCGATCCGTGTTCCAACCAAAGAGAATGCCCTGTTCGCTTGGAAAGCAATCCTGGATAAGGGGATTTATGTCAATCTGGTGTTTCCCCCTGCGGCACCCGCAGGGTTATCTCTGTTACGTTGCAGTATCAGTGCTGCCCATACCCCCGAACAGATCAACTTTATTCTGAAAACTTTTGCCGACCTGAAACCGATGATGACGGACGCAATATAGTTTTTAACTGGGTTGTGTAAATACCCGACCGCAGAGAGAACCAGACGCTCCGTTATAAATTCCAAAAAGAGTCTATCGTTGAAAATTAGCGTAATTATTCCCTGCCATAATGGTGAAAAGACCATTACCTCATCCCTTCTATCTGTTGCCGGGCAAGAGTATAAGGCACATGAGATCATTGTTGTTGATGACCATTCTGAGGATAGAAGTGTTGATCTTATAAGGGCTTCGGGAGTAGACGTTAAGCTTGTCAGTGCCGGGGCCACAGGTGCCAGCAATGCAAGAAATGAAGGAATTGCTATTGCGACAGGCGATTGGTTGGCTTTTCTTGATGCAGATGATCTCTGGTACCCAAATCACCTGAGTCGTGCAGAGCAATTTATCAGTACTCATAAAGTTGTCGGTTATCTCAATCATTATGATTGGGTAAGCCAGACCGATACAATTTTTACCAAAAAAAAATCTCCGGTTGATGCAGAAATAACCGATCAAGGAATTGACACCTATCTCAATCTCTACCTTAAATACAAACATTTTGTTGGTATGTCGGCATGTATAGTAGAAAGAAAACGAGCTAAACTCATTGGTGGATTTGATCCAGAACTTGTCAGGCGGCATGATATTGATTTCTGGTTGAGGATTATCGATAATCAGGGCTGGTTTTTTGATCCGCAAGCGACCTCTGCTTATCGAAAAAATACTCAAAACAGTCTATCATCCAACCTGCCAAGTGCAGCTCTTTATCGCTACCTTGCATTTAAAAAAAATCGTCACCTTACAAATAGTCTTATTTATGATCTTCTATTAAAGCAATTTGCTATGACTGCCTTGCTTAAGGGAGCTCTTTCGGAAAAAGAACAGGATCATAAACTGGCTTCTGAACTGGTTTATAATGACTTTTGTCTGTTGGAAAAAGCGCTCAGCAAAGTTTTGACACAATTCCCCGAGCTGTTGAAATACTATAAAAAAGCTCTGAAAGTCCGGTTTCGTTGTTTATCTCAGTTTAAAAAACAAAAAATTTGGTGACTTTGTATGCATATTGCTATTTTTATCTATGGACTTACCGGCGGCGGTGCAACACGTCGGACGCTGACTCTGGCAGAAGGGTTTTGCAGTAGAGGGCATTCTGTCGACATGGTCGTTGTCAATGGGGGAGGGCCCCTTGTCTCGGAGCTTCCAAGTTCCGTTCGACTTGTAGAGCTTAACACTATCTCCCCTGCGGGAATCTTGTGCCGGAGGGGCTCCCGAAGGAGAAAGATTTTTTTCAGTCAACTCGCCCTGGCTTGTTACTTGCGCAAAAATCGACCGGACTGTCTTCTCTCTGCGGCAAATCATGTCAACCTTGCAGCGATTGGGGCGCGAAAGCTTTCAGGGACAAGAATTCCTCTGGTGACACGAATCAGTAATCATCTGAGTACCTCGTTGTTGCAGGGGCGCAAACTGTCGAAAAAATTCCGCTACTTTTTAGCCTGCCGAATATATCGGGATGCTGATGCAATCATCGCTGTTGCAGAAGGGATTGCTGATGATATTA
>JAGLDI010000205.1 GCA_023145655.1 Desulfuromusa sp.
GCGACCACTTTGGCTCCACGGTCGTGACCGTCCTGACCCATTTTAACAATCATAATCCGGGGGCGACGCCCTTCCTTGGCAGCAAAGTCATCAACCCGTTTTTTTAATTCAGCAAAGTCACTATCTTGATTCACAACTGATCCGTAGGCTCCTGAAACAAGTTTGATTTCAGCCCGATGTCGGCCAAAAGTTTTTTCCATAGCGTCAGATATTTCACCAATTGAGGCACGCAAACGGGCTGCTTTAACGCTGAGATCAAGAAGATTTCCCGTCCCATTTTCGCAGGCTGTGGTGACATTTTCAAGGGCTTGCTGACATGCTGCTTCATCTCGTTCGGCACGCATTTTATTGAGCCGGACAATCTGCGATTTACGCACGGCAGCATTATCAACATCGAGAACCTCAATCTCATCTTCTTCTGCCAGCTGGTATTTATTGACCCCAACAATAACATCCCGGCCACTATCGATGGCAGCCTGTTTTTTTGCGGCTGATTCTTCAATCCGTAGCTTCGGCATTCCTGTTTCGATTGCTTTGGTCATTCCTCCCAGATCTTCAATCTCCTTGAGAATTTTTTGTGCTTCCTCAATCAGTGAATTGGTCAGTGATTCTACATAATAGGAGCCACCGAGTGGGTCGACAACATTACAGATGCCCGATTCTTCCTGGATGACCAGTTGGGTGTTACGGGCAATTCTGGCACTGTGATCAGTTGGCAGCGCAATCGCTTCATCCAGAGCATTGGTATGGAGTGACTGGGTTCCTCCGAGAATTGCTGCCAGTGCTTCGATGGTGGTACGGACGACATTATTGTAGGGATCCTGTTCGGTGAGTGACCATCCCGAAGTTTGGCAGTGGGTTCGCAGCATTGACGATTTGGGGTTTTTGGGATTGAACTCACTCATCATTTCTGCCCACAGATAGCGCGCTGCCCGCAATTTTGAGGCTTCCATGAAAAAGTTCATCCCGATGGCGAAAAAGAACGAGAGGCGCGGTGCAAAAGCATCGACATCCAATCCTTTCTTGACGGCAGCACGAACATATTCAAGACCATCGGCCAGAGTAAATGCCAGCTCCAGGGCATTGTTAGCCCCCGCTTCCTGAATATGGTAACCGGAAATCGAGATAGAATTGAACTTCGGCATGTTCTGGCTGGTGAATTCTATAATATCACCAATGATCCGCATTGACGGTGCTGGTGGATATATATAGGTATTCCGGACCATGAACTCTTTAAGGATATCGTTCTGGATAGTTCCGGCCAGTTTTTCCTGACTGACCCCCTGCTCTTCAGCAGCGATAATATAGTTGGCCAGAATGGGGAGGACGGCACCGTTCATGGTCATGGAGACAGAAACTTTATCCAAAGGGATGCTGTCAAAAAGAATTTTCATGTCCTCGACAGAATCGATTGCAACCCCGGCTTTACCGACATCCCCGACAACCCGAGGGTGGTCTGAGTCGTAGCCACGATGGGTCGCCAGGTCAAAGGCAACGGAAAGTCCCTGTTGCCCCGCAGCCAGATTCCGTTTATAAAAAGCGTTTGATTCTTCAGCAGTAGAAAAACCGGCATATTGACGTACCGTCCAGGGGCGACCGGCATACATGGTTGCCATTGGCCCACGGATGAACGGGGCATGACCGGGGATGGTGTCCGTATATTCAAGGTTGGCGGTGTCGGCTGCTGTGTAGAGGGGTTTAACGCTGATCCCTTCTGCCGTGTCCCATTTGAAATTGGAAAGGTCGTCGGTTTTTTTCTCTTTTTTCGCCTGGGTTTCCCAATCGGCAAGGCTTTTCTTCTCAAAACTGCTCATTGGTATGTTTCTCCCTTTTGTTGGAAATAAAATCAAAAGCTTTAACGGAGAGACGCGGAGAAGGAGAGTTGGAGAGAAAGCCAAAATCGTTTTTTAAGGTTTTAAAAGCATAAAAAAGAGATTTTGTTTTTCTCAGCGTTCTCTCTGTCTCTGCGTCTCTCCGTTGAATATGTTTCTTTTAGACCTGGCTGCTGGGCATAAATTTTCATCTCAGCGGGTTACGACCGCTAGAACCTGTACCGTTTCACCTTCTTTGGAGAGGAGGCGGTGTTTGACGGTGGAATCAAAATAGACGGCATCACCCTCTTCCAGAGTGAAGCGTTCATCATCAAGAATAATTTCAGCGGTGCCACTGACAATCAGGAGAAACTCTTCCCCTTCATGGTTGTAGAGGGTCTCTTCCTGAGCCCGTTCGGTGACGGTGAGGAAGAATGGCTCCATTTTTTTATTTTTTTTCCGGAACGAGAGGGCTTCGTAGGTGTATCCGTGTTTACTGCCATCTTTGGAAATAACCCGACTGACGATACGGCGCTCGTTATGGCGAACAATTTCGTAGCGTGATGACCCTTCCTCCTCTTCAAAGAAATAACTCATCTTCACATCGAAGAAGCGGGCAATCTTGGACAGGGTTGCGATTGGTGGTGAAACATTATTATTTTCAATCTGTGAAATAAG
>JAGLDI010000206.1 GCA_023145655.1 Desulfuromusa sp.
CCACGAAATCGCCACAACTGATGTAGCAACAGGGGAAATCCCGCAAGATTTCCCAGGCACTAAGACTTGGTTCACCGCAGGCCAGACCAGCCATAATGGTATTCAGATCTCCGCCAACAACGTGGGGAAGACCGTCACCGACCGCTGCAGAAACAAGGATGCAAGCTGCATTAGCAGGCTCCATTATGATGAAACGAGGCGGATTATCGGGAAATTTATTGAGCAGATAGCCGACCATGGCGGCAGCCAACGATCCCACCCCGGCTTGAACAAAGACATGGGTTGGTCGGTATATTCCTGCTTGTAACATTTGGGCTACAGCCTCTGCACACATAGTCAGATAACCCTGCATGATCCAGCGCGGAATGTCAGTATAACCCTCCCAGGCCGTATCCTGAATGACGTGCCAACCATTTTCTTCAGCCAGACGACGAGCCAGACGAACCGTATCATCGTAATTCAGATCGGTGACTTCAACGTGAGCACCATGGGAACGGATGTTCTCCACCCGCGATGACACCGACCCTTTAGGCATATAAACAACTGCTTGTTGTTTTAACTGTTCTGCAGCCCAGGCAATAGCGCGGCCATGATTACCGTCAGTGGCGGTAGTCAAGGTTATCTGTCCGATGCGCTGCCTTACCTCATCGCTTAGTAGATAATCAAAATCGATAGCGTCCATATCCAGCTTCAACTGTTGACACAAGAGTTTTGCCACAGCGTAACTGCCACCCAGCACCTTGAAGGCTCCGAGGCTGAACCGCGTTGACTCGTCCTTGACTAAAATTTCTCCGACACCCCACGACTGGGCCAGTTGACTCAATCGTACAAGATTGGTTGGCTGATAATTCGGAAGCTGACGATGAAATCGCAACACCTTTTGAGCCTCGTTTTCGGAAAAGCTTTCTGGAATATTCTTCCCTTGAGGAGATTTTAGCAAATATTTAAATGCATACTTTGAGATTTCCACTGTCATTTGCTTTGCCTTTTTGTGCAATGATAGTTCTGGCACTTCCGCTATCGCCGTTTTAGTTTGATACGCGTATCATAATACGAAACGACCCATTGGCCAAAGCAGAGAAAGAGCAATGCCCCACATGGTTAAGCAGACAAAACCGTCCAGAAAGCGCCAGGCAATAGGTTTGCGGAATAATGGTGCAAGAAAACCTGCGCCAAGGCTCAGGCTGAAAAACCAGACAACTGATGCGGTCATAGCTCCAGCTCCAAACAGGTAGCGTTCAACTTGGGTCAGTTGACCGCTGAACCCACCGACCAGCACGATGGTATCGAGATAGACATGAGGATTCAAAAAGGCCAGAGCCAGAGTTGCCAACAGTAACTTGCGCCGGGATGGAATCATCTCGACAGCAGCTTCCAAAGCCCCTCCCTGGATAGCGGAACGAAAAGAACGGCCACCGTACCAGATAAGAAATAAGGCTCCAAGCCAGGTCGCCCATTGAACCAATAGAGGGTTTGTTGCCACCAGTGCCCCGACACCACTGACCCCAATCAGAATCAGCAGACTATCGCAAAGGCTGCAGACAATAGCCGTTTGCACTGGAAAGTTACGCCGCACCCCCTGAGACAAAACAAAGGCATTCTGCGCCCCGATAGCAATAATTAACCCGCCCCCAATCCCGACTCCCTGTAAAAATGACAACATGATACTCCTCCACAAAAGCTAGTATGGAGGAAAGGTTAATCCTGATTACTGATAAAAGTAAAATTAATTGTTTTTTTATCGCATTAGCAATGCTAATATCATTAAATGTTGGATTACAAACACATTGAAGCATTCGCAAAAGTTATTCAGGAAGGTGGTTTCGAGCGTGCAGCCCAAGCCCTCTTTTTAACTCAGTCCGCTGTTTCACAACGAGTTAGGCAGCTGGAAGAATCGTCCGGGCAGATCCTGATTTCACGCACGACTCCCCCGCAACCGACCGCTGCCGGGAAAGCCCTGCTCAAACATTATCAACAGGTGAGGTTGCTCGAAAATGGATTGTCCTCTGAGTTGACCGCTTTCCCTGGATCAACAATGACAACCTTGACCATTGGGATTAATGCCGACAGCTTGGCACACTGGTTTATTGCAGCAATAAGCCCAATATTACAGAGGATGGATTTGCTGATCGATTTACGTGTCGATGATCAGGAGCAAACCCACAAATACCTGCGTGAAGGGGAGGTTGTCGGCTGTGTCAGTACTGAAGCGAATGCCATGCAAGGGTGTCGGGTTGAAAAACTCGGCACCATAACCTATCGGCTGCTGGCAACCCCTCCCTTTATTGAACACTGGTTTCCGGATGGACTTTCGATGACAGGTGCCAGACAAGCTCCAGCAGTTATTTTTAATCACAAAGATCGGCTCCATTTTCATTTTTTTGAGCAATACCTGGGCGTGGCTCCCAAAGCGCTAGCGGCTCATTTTATCCCGGCACCGGATCAATTTCTAAGTGTTATTGCCGATGGGAACAGTTATGGAATGGTCCCCGACTGGCAGGGGGCTGAGTTGTTGGAATCGGGACAGTTGCGCGAGCTGCTACCCGGAGCAACCCTGCAAGTTGATCTATATTGGCATTGCTGGAACCTGGCCGCCCGCCCATTACAGGAATTTTCTGATCAACTGGTCGCCGGAGCGAAAAAACAACTTACCGGCTAAATAAATCTTCCCCCAAATATGAATGTATTTTAAATAAATCTTTATTATTTGAAAATCATCATGTAGACTGCAGCTATCTTATTTCAGAGGGATTGGAGTCTGTAAGTGAAATTACGCCACTGGATATTGATAGTTACGCTGCTTATTGGTCTTCCCGAATATGCTACTGCCGAATTAGAATCT
>JAGLDI010000207.1 GCA_023145655.1 Desulfuromusa sp.
ATACTTGAAAGGTTTTCAGGTTTTCTCCATAGCTCTGTGCCTCTGTGGTAGAATTTTTGTTTTGGTTATCAAATAAGAGAAACTACCCCTTTTCCAACCGAATAGAAACGGATCTGGCGTGAGCCTCTAAACCTTCCAGCTCAGCAATATGGATAATTTCTTGCCCCAGACGCTGCAGTCCACTCTCTGAAAACGACAGAATACTTGATTTCTTGACAAAATCATCCAGTGACAGCGGCGAGAAAAAACGCGCAGTTCCACCGGTTGGCAAAGTATGATTGGGACCGGCAAGATAATCACCAGCAGCCTCGGGGGTGTAATGCCCCATGAAAATCGCCCCAGCATGTCGGATTGCCGACAAAATTTCAAACGGATTATCAACTGCCAGCTCAAGGTGCTCAGGAGCAATCCGGTTGGAAAATTCAATTGCCTCGGTCAGATTTTCAGCGACAATGATCGCCCCGAAATCCTCGATCGACTGCCGGGCTATCGTCTCGCGGCTGAGTTGCTGTAGTTGTTTCTCAATCTCTTTCTGTACCGCAATCGCCATCGCTGCAGAACTGGTCACCAGAATCGCCGAAGCCAATTCATCATGTTCCGCCTGCGACAACAGATCGGCAGCAATATGGGCGGCAGTGCCGCTACCATCGTTGATCACCAGAATTTCACTCGGCCCGGCAATCATATCAATATTGACCTGACCAAAAACCAGCCGTTTTGCCGTAGCTACATAGATATTCCCCGGCCCGGTAATTTTATCAACTCTGGGAACCGATTCGGTTCCATAGGCCAGAGCTGCAATCGCCTGAGCGCCACCGAGTTTAAAAATCCGATCAACTCCGGCAATCTTTGCCGCTGCCAGAACGTGAGGATTAGCTTCTCCACCCGGCATCGGCACCACCATAATCACTTCGGCAACTCCCGCCACCTTGGCAGGAATTGCGTTCATCAATACTGAAGAGGGGTAAGCAGCCTTGCCGCCAGGGATGTAGATACCAACCCGATCCAGCGGACGCACCATCTGTCCAAGAAGAACATCATCCTCATCGGTCGAAAGCCAGGTTTCCTGTTTTTGCTTACTATGATAAGTGGCGATCCGTTCGGCAGCCAGCTGCAGAGCAGCCAGCGATTCAGGAGTGATTGCGGCCAGAGCCGCATCAATTTCAGCTTGACTGACTTCAACATTGACAATATTCAGATCAATCCGGTCAAGCTTTGCACTCAACTCAAATAGTGCTGCATCGCCTCGCTGCCGGACATCGGCAATAATCGTTTTAACGGTCTCTTCAATCCCGGCGGGAACCTCATCAGCCCGCTGCTCAATCCGCTGAAATTTCGCTACAAAATCACTATCACTGAATTTTAAAATCGGAATCATATCAAACTCCACAAATCACAACGAAATCTTGACTTCATCACCAATCACCTGTTCCAACCCATCAATAATTTGACTGATCCGCTGATGTTTGGTTTTTAAACTGGCGCGATTAACAATCAATCGAGTCGTCACTTCGGCAATCGTTTCAACCTCAACCATATCATTGGCTTTCAGGGTGCCACCGGTGGAAACCAGATCAACAATCCGTTCCGATAATCCAACCAACGGCGCTAACTCAATTGAGCCATAGAGTTTAATCAGTTCAACCTGAATCCCCTTGGCGGCAAAATAGCGCTCAGTGATATTAGGATATTTGGTTGCAACCCGGATATTCGACCAGTTGAGTGGGTTATCCGATTTCTGCAACTTCTTCGGCTCCGCAACCACCAGTCTGCAATAGCCGAACTTCAGATCGAGGGGTTCGTAGAGATTTTTCCCCTGTTCCAGCAACGTATCCTTACCCACAACACCAAGATCGGCACATCCGTATTCGACATAAGTCGGCACATCGGTTGCCCGAACCGCCATAAAGCGAAATTTTTCTGCCCGGTTTTCGAATACCAGTTTGCGGCTTTCATCATTCATTTCAGGGCAAGTGATCCCGATCTGAGCAAACAGCTCCATCGAATCCTGCATAATTCGCCCCTTTGGCAGGGCAAAAGTGATCCAGTCACTCATGGTTTTATACCTCTTTAAAAATAAATCAATCGTCAAAACAAGGGATGATTGCCACCAAGGCACCAAGGAAGTCAACAGCCTTAACACAGAGGTGGAGAGGAGCAGAGAGGATCAAAAGACAAACCCCATTTTTTTGATTATAAATCATAAAATAGCTATTCCTGCTCCCGCCAGATCTTTGCCCCCAACGCAGAAAGCTTCTGCTCAATTTTTTCATAACCACGATCCAGATGGTAAATCCGGGAAATTTCGGTAGTGTTCTCGGCTGCTAATCCCGCCAGAATCAAAGAAGCACTCGCACGCAGATCAGTCGCCATCACCGGGGCACCGGTCATCTGCCTGACACCACGGATGATCGCACTGTGGCCATCAATCCGGATATCGGCCCCCATCCGCTGCAATTCACATACATGCATAAAGCGATTTTCAAAAACTGTCTCGGAAATCTGACTGGTTCCCTCTGCTCTGGTCATCAATGCCATAAACTGCGCTTGCATATCGGTTGGGAACCCGGGAAAAACACTGGTACGAATATCAACCGGTGTCACCTGCTTTGGTCCTATAACCCGTAACCCATCCCCTTCCGGGTGGATAGTTGCTCCCGCTTCGATCAATTTACTGATCAGAGCCTCCTGATCTTCACTCACCGCATGATGGATCAGAACATTACCTGCGGTTATTGCTGCAGCGATCATGAAGGTCCCTGCTTCAATCCGGTCAGGAATCACCCGGCACTTGAGGGGGTTGAGACTTTCAACACCCTGAATATGGATAACCGCCGTACCCGCACCTGCAATTTTTGCCCCCATGCTGTTGAGAGCCTCTGCCAACTGGACAATCTCCGGCTCCCGGGCGGCATTTTCCAGGACCGTCTCCCCTTCTGCAAGAGCAGCCGCCATCAACAGATTTTCAGTTCCCCCGACCGTGGGGAAATCAAAACAGATTTTTGCCCCACGTAACCGGTCGGTCGTTGCCTCAACATAACCATGTTCAAGGACAATTTTTGCCCCGAGGGCTTCCAGCCCTTTCAGGTGTAAATTGATGGGGCGGGCACCGATAGCACAACCGCCGGGCAAACTGACTCGAGCCTGCCCAAAACGGGCCAACAATGGGCCAAGAACCAGGACCGAAGCACGCATGGTCTTGACTAAATCGTAGGAAGCTTCAATGCTTTTAATCTTATCCGAGTCAATCCGGTAACACCCACCCTCTGCTTCAACCTCAGCACCCAGTTCCCGGAGCAACTTGACTGCGGTGTTGATATCCCTGAGGACCGGGACATTACTAATTTCACTCTCCCCTTTTGCCAACAATGTCGCAAACAGCAGCGGTAAAGCTGAATTTTTTGCTCCACTCACCTGAACTTCACCGGCCAGCGGCACACCACCTTTGATAACTATTTTTTCCAAAACAATTCCATTTCTTTATAATTTCTGACCACCAACGACCCGGGATTGACCAGAATAATCTTTACGGACAAATAGATTGCTCAAACCGGCAGCAGTCAATAATTCTTGTACGGAATCTGCCTGTTGATAGCCAACTTCAAACAACAACCACCCTCCGCTTTTCAATCGACTACCTGCCTGGGCAGCAAGCTGCTGATAACATTCTAGCCCCTCATTCTCTGCCAGCAAGGCCAACTGCGGCTCAAAACAACGCACTTCGGGCATCAACTCATCCCATTCCTGCTGGGCAATATAGGGGGGGTTCGAAACGATCAAATCATATTGCTGTGCCGGCAATTCAGCAAGATCTCCTTGCACCAACTGTACCCGCTCAGCGACTTGGTTTATTTCAATATTTTCCCGGGCAATCGTTAATGCCGCAGCGGATATATCCAATCCGGTCAATTTCCAATCGGGTAATTCACTCGCCAAACTGATAACGATAGCACCACTCCCGGTTCCGACATCCAGAAGTTCCCCCACGGATCCCGCTCGGGCGAGAGCCTCTTCTACCAGAATTTCAGTATCGGCCCGGGGAATCAAAACCGCCGGGGTTACTTTGAAGGGGAGCGACCAGAATTCCGTTGTTCCCAGCAGATACTGAAGTGGCTCCCGCTGACCCCGTTTTTTAACTAGTGGACGCACGACATCAAGCTCATCATGTGATAAGGGGCGATCATAGTTGAGGTAGAGTCCGACCCGATCCAGTCTCAAAACATCAGCCAACAGAAGTTCTGCATCCAACCGCGGGTTATCAATCCCTTTTTCAGCAAAATAATTGGTTGTCCAGCGCAACAACTTCAGCAGTGTCCAAGTTTCACTGTGACCTTGTGTCGTTTGATCTTGTGGAGAATCTGGCACGTGACACTACCCTCCCTGTTGACTCATCTGTGCCGCCTGCTGGTCAGTTATCAGGGCATCAATAATTTCATCAACATCCCCCTGCATGATTGCATCCAGCTTATAGAGAGTCAGCCCAATCCGGTGATCGGTACAACGACCCTGTGGATAATTGTAAGTCCGAATCCGTTCACTCCGGTCCCCACTGCCAACCTGATTTTTGCGGTCAGCGGCCATTTCGGCCTGTTGATCTGCCAACATCTGATCGTAGATTCGTGATTTAAGCACTTTGAGTGCCTGCGCTTTATTTTTATGCTGTGACTTCCCGTCCTGACAGGAAACAACCACCCCGGTCGGGATATGGGTCAGGCGAACGGCCGATTCGGTCTTATTAACATGTTGCCCCCCGGCCCCGGAAGCACGGTAGAGATCAATACGCAAATCGGACGATTTAATTTCAATATCAACATCTTCAACTTCTGGAAGAACCGCAACAGTACAGGCTGAAGTATGGATCCGTCCCTGAGTTTCAGTATCGGGAACCCGCTGCACCCGGTGCGTTCCACTCTCAAATTTAAGCCGCGAATAAACCCGTTCACCACTGATTAAGGCAATGATCTCCTTGAAACCACCTCCATCGGTTTCAGAGGAACTCATGATCTCGACCTTCCAGTGATTTCGATCGGCATAGCGACTGTACATCCGAAACAGATCAGCAGAGAACAAGGCCGCTTCATCACCACCGGTTCCAGCACGGATTTCCAGAATAATATTTTTATCGTCATTGGGATCTTTAGGCAACAACAGCAAGCGCAATTGTTCTTCCAACTCTCCCTGTTGTTCTTCCAACTCAGGAAGTTCCGTCTTGGCCAATTCCTTCATTTCAGGATCACTGTCCTGTAACAGTTCCCGATTTCCCTCAATATCAGTACAAACTTGTTTGTACTGACCAAAAACAGCGACCACTTCAGTTAAATCAGAATGCTCTTTAGCCAGTTCACGGTAGCGGTTCTGATCAGAAGTAATCTTGGGGTCAGAGAGAAGACTTTCAACCTCACGAAAACGATCAACAACATCTTCCAGATTTGCAAACATAAGAATCTTTCAAAAAAATGGCAAAAAAAAAGCGACCCAACCGGGCCGCTTTCTTCAATTCTACCCGTTTATTTCTGGGCGTACTTTTTGCGGAAGCGTTCGATCCGACCAGCGGTATCAATCAACTTCTGCTTACCCGTATAGAACGGATGGCACGCAGAACAAATTTCGGTGTGAATCTCCTTGCCGAGAGTTGAACGGGTTTCAAATGTGTTCCCGCAATCACAGCGAACGGAGCAGACATCATACTTGGGATGGATACCTTCTTTCATCTTCTTTTCTCCTTAGCGACCTGGCATTA
>JAGLDI010000208.1 GCA_023145655.1 Desulfuromusa sp.
GCTTATTTCTATACAGTGTACAGTGGCTTAAAGGTTGAGGGCAAACCTAAATATTACCACTGCAGAGTGTCACTCCCCCTGAGAGGCTGTCAAGCTGTGGGGGTAAAACGCAAAAAAGCAGCCTGATCTGGCTGCTTAGTAAGCTTAAAATTCTCCTCCGTTGGAGCAAAACTGTGTTGTCAGCTATGCCCCCCAACGGGAAATAAGGTGAAATTTCTCTTCTGTTTCCAACCAGTCAGCATTAATAATATGTCCTTCACTCTCACACCGTTCCAGTGAGAAAAACCCCAGCATCAGCAACGAAAACAGTCCGATCAATACAATATAGGTCATAATGGCCTCCTTCTTGAATATGTTTGTATCGTGAGTTGAATATTAGACTGCCGTAGTGTATAAGTAAAATCATTCTTTCTACACTATAGGATAAGCTAAACTTATGCTTCCAGACTTCAACCGCCTCAAAGTTTTTTATCATATTTACTCTCTCAACAGCATTGTTGCTACGGCGAACGCCCTGCATCTGTCACAACCCGCAATCAGTCAACAACTGCAAAAACTGGAGGGAGAGCTGAAAGTTCCTCTCTTTACCCGGTTGCACAAAAAACTGGTTCCAACAGCGGCCGGAGAGCGATTATTTAACCTGGTCGAACCCTTTATCGAAAAGCTTCAGGATGAAATTCCCTATATCCGTCAACCTCTGGACCGACCGGCGGGGATGTTGCGAATCGGAGCTCCCCGGGAGTTTGGTAAGGAATATCTGCCCCGCTTTTGCCATGAATTTCGTCAGCTGTACCCCGATGTGATGTTCAAATTAAAGTTTAAAGAAGCAATCCCGCTGTTGACCATGATCAGAGAGGGGATCCTGGATTATGCGTTGGTTGATGTCTATTTCAAGCAGGGAGAACTCCCCAGTTTTTCGGATATTTTCAGTGTTGCTCCGTTACTTAAAGAGGAGATGATCCTGGTTTGTTCTCAGGATTATTACCAACAGAATATTGCCGGAGACCATTCGTTTAAAAATCTGCTGAGCAAAGAATATATTACCGATGAGGACGACCCCTCGATTCTCAGCTTATGGTTCAAACATAACTTTCATAAAATTGCCGAAAATCTCAATATCGTCATGACTCTTGACAGTCACGAAGCGCTGATCTCGGCACTCAAATTGGGGATGGGATTAGGGGTGGCAACCGCCCACCTGGTCTGGGATGAGATTCAACGGGGCGAAGTTGTCCCGATAACAACTCTGCGGGCAAATATGGTAAATATGATTTCACTGGTGCAGTTGCAGGATAAAGTTCCGACTCTGACAGAAAAAACATTTCGGGATTTTATGATCGCCAGAATGCAGAAAGCTGAAATTCTGCAGCGGTTTCAATATACAGGATCTTAAAATGTAATACCGAAAGGTCATACGATGCCTATTCCAATAATTAATCTTGATTTCTGCGGTGAACCGGCCGATTTGCACTGCCCGGTCTGTGGAGAGATGATCTTTTCCTCGGGAGTTCAGCAGGAAAGTTGTCCCCACGTTATTTTTCTGGGAGATTCGGCAAGGGGAAATTGGTCCTGGCCGCAACAACAATATCTGCAGGAGTTCCGGCGACAACTTCAACAAAACTACGAAGAAGCAAGTAAAAATGGATTCTACAGGACACTGGAAGAGTATACTGAGACCCTTAAAGTTGATAAATGTGCCACCATTGCCGCCACTGTAATTTCCAGAAAATCAGCCATCATGCTTTCAATTTCCACTTCGGATATTGGTTGCGGTGGAATGTACAACGGGACAATCTACGGAGCTTTTGATTTTCTGCTGGGAACCAACACTTGTTCGATTCTCCCAGACCGGCACCAGTAACAGGGGACAAAGCACCGTAAATATCCAGCAGGGTGTTGGCTATGCCATCACCTTTCAAACGGCAAGGTGATCTCTATCAGTAAACCTCCTTGAGAACGATTTTTTGCCGTAATTGATCCAGAGTGTAACTTGATTGCCCGTTCAGCAATTGCCAGTCCAATCCCGGTTCCACCGGTCTGACGATCCCGCGCAGCCGCAACCCGATAAAAAGCTTCAAACAATTTTTGCAGAGACTCTTCCGGAACCCCGGGACCTTGATCAGCAACCCGGATCGTCCAATCTTCTGCCCCGGCGATTAAGTCGACAGACACAATGGTATTATCCGCAGTGTATTTTACTGCATTGCGAATCACATTTTCCAGCGCTTGCGCCAGCAGATCCGGTGATCCTGAATAAATAGCGTCCTCTGGAGCCTGGTAAACAACCTGGCACTGGCGTGTTTTCGCCTCGTAATTGGCATCTTCTACCAAGTTGGCGAGCAACTCCTGCAGATCAAATTTTTGGAACGGCAGTTCTTGAGCCCCACTCTCCAATCGGGTCAGATTAAGCAGCTGGCCAATCATCACATTCATCCGCTCGGCTTCCAGCTCAATCCGCGCCAACGCCTTGCTTTTCGTCTCAGCATCCCCCGGTTGCCGAGCCAGCTCCAAAGCGATCCCCAGGCGGGTCAACGGGGAGCGTAATTCATGGGAGATATCCCGCAACAGATTTTTCTGCGCATCAACCAGGGTCTCGATCTTTCCGGCCATTTCGTCAAAATCGTCAGCCAACTCAGCCAGTTCATTTTTCCCTTTGATTTTATCACCGATGCGAGTTGAAAGATCACCAGCGGCAAATTTGCGGGTTGCCTGACGTAAACGGCCAATCGGCGCAGTCAGAGAACGGGCTAAAAAATAACACCCGATGGCGGTCACCGCCAATAAAATCAATAATTGCCACCCTAGAAATCCGTGTGTCACCCCCTTGAATAGATGTCTCGATTGCTGCCGATCCGGTAACTGTATAGCGACAAAATAGATTTGACCCGAGCCGCCACGAACCATACTGGCCAACCCGTTACGACGTCCCATCATCGGGAAAACCACCTCGCCGCTTCTCATAGCGCGTTGCACCATATGTTGCATACGGCGGGGAACTCTCTGCTGGGTCAAGGGATGACCGGAAGAATTGAATAATAATAGATGGATTCCAAACTCAGCCGACAACCTTTCAGCATATTTATCTACAGCCGCAATCCCCTCATGCTCAAAAGCTTGAGTTGCTTCCCGGCCATATTCAGCAATCGCTTGCCGGGTAAAATTTTGATCTGCCAGGGCTGGGAACTCCTGATCACGGAAGTAAGTCAAAATAACCACCGCAGAAGAAACCAGTAGAATAATCAATAGAAAATAGAAAAAAATTCTCAGGAACAAACTGCGCATCAGGAGGTACTTTCTAGTAAAGAATAGAGATAACCAACGCCACGGATCGTTCTGATCCGTTCGATATCGTCCACATAATGGCCAAGTTTTTTGCGTAATGCACTGACATGCACGTCAATGCTGCGATCATATGCCGAGAGCTGACGACCGAGGACTTTTTCGACCAGATCATCCCGACTGATCACCTCTCCAGCTCGGGATAACAAGACCTCAAGCAGATTAAATTCAACCGAGGTCAATTCAATATTGTCGCCACCGCGCTTTACGGTCCGGTTGGTAGCATAGAGAACGACATCCCCGACCGTTAACTTTTCAACCGGCGGCGGGGGAACTTTTACCGTTTCTGTACGGCGTTGGATCGCCCGGATACGGGCAACCAGCTCGCGCGGGTTGAAGGGTTTGGGCAGATAATCATCGGCTCCCAGTTCCAGTCCAACAATCCGGTCAATATCGTCCCCACGCGCGGTAAGCATAATAACCGGAACCTTGCTGCTTTCACGAATTTTTCTGAGGACGTCAAAACCGTTCATCTCCGGCAGCATCACATCCAGAATAACCAGAACATATTCTGCCGCAAGAGCCTGTTCCGCACCCCGCTTGCCGTTATTAACGGTTTCAACCGTAAAGTTTTCACCACTCAGATAGTCGCTCAACAATTCACAGAGCTCTATATCATCATCTATCACCAGAATTCGATTCATTGTGACTCCTCATCCATTTCCAGTGTCAATCATAACTGGACTGAGCACCACAGGGTGTAAAGAATTGTTAAGAGAAAAACAGCCTCCTAGAAACTTTACATAACTTTACCTGATTTTCACACCACTTAACCCCCACTTCAGATTCTTTGCGCTATAGTCGAGCCATCAAACAACGAAAATAATCATCACAACCTTAAAGGAGAAACATGATGAAAAAAACAGTTATGATACCAACATTATTGCTCAGTGTCCTCTTAGTTGCTGGAACAGCCTTTGCGTGGCCCGGAGGACATGGCAAAAAGAGCTGTGACGGTTCTTACGGACAAAGAGGTCAAGGGATGACCCAGGAACAACACCAGGAGCGGATGGGAAAGCGGCTGGAAAAAATGGGCGTCGTCCTTGACCTGACCGACCAACAGCAGAAACAATTGAAAGGGTTACTTGATCAACAATGGCAGAATCGCCAATCAATGCGCACGAAGATGCAAGCCAGCCAGGAAGATTTACGCGCAGACAGACAAGGTCAAGAATTCAACGAAGCTGAGTTTCGGGCCAAGGCACAGAAACATGCTGATCTGCAAACCGAGATGATGGTTCAACGGGTAAAAACCAGGCAACAGGTTCTGGCCGTTCTGACCCCCGAGCAACAGCAGAAAGCGGAAAAACTCCGTGGTATGGGCGGTGACGGTTTCTTCGATAAGCATGGAGAAAACCGCCATGGTGAAGGTTACGGTAAGCACAGTGGGAAGCGTCATTGTGATGGCCAGAATAAACATGGTGCTCAAGGTTCTGGGAAACGCTGCAACAGCTAAGTAATCTTCAGCAGAAATCAGGTTAAAATAGACAGGCGGGCCGCCAACACGGAGCCCGCCTTTTTTGTTGGATAAAATTCAGCCTCCCCCTTTCAGACTACTTTTTATCTGCTAAACTTAATACTTGATAAGCTACAAAGAAAATATTTTATCAAATGAGTTTCTTAACCGTAAGTTTTCTAAAAGGAGCTGGCATCATGAAAAAAATGTTTATTTTATTGTTGGGTCTTGTTCTGATTTCTGGATTTGGTAGTGCCATTGCTGCGGAAAAGATTGATTTTTATGCCAATATTACGGCAATTCAGCCCATTGTAGATGACTTCAACTCTACTCATGCGACTAAAACTGTTTACACCCGCATTTCAACATCCAAGTATCTGGCAACCGTTTTAACCGAGTTTTCAGCAGGAAAACTACGTGCTGATGTTTTGCAGAGCCCCCTCCCAATCATGCAGATGTTGAAAGCAAAAGGGGTTCTGGCTCCCTACAAATCACCAGCGGCAGCAGGGTATCCCGCCTGGGCACAAAAAGATGACACCATTATCCAATTTGGGATCGAATACGTTGCACCTATTTACAACAAGGATCTGGTTAAGCCTGAGGATGTTCCAACCCGTTACGAAGATCTGACCGATCCAAAATGGTACAACAAAATGGTCATGCCCGATCCATCTTCACACGCAACGACTATTTCCTGGCTGGTCGGCTTGAAAGAGGCAAAAATTTTCGGTGATGATGCGGGTTGGATGAAATTTCTTAAAGGCCTCGCCGCGAACAAGCCGATGTTTGTCAAATCCTTCGGCCC